>NZ_DKJH01000003.1:0-260486 GCF_002454655.1 Methylophilus sp. UBA6697 | reverse complement strand
GCAAAGAAAAGTAACTCGCCAAAAAGGCGAAAAGCAATCCCCCAACCTTACGATGAAAGAATGACCTTCCCAAAGGCTCCCTTAATCAACTCATCCAAATCAGCGCCGCTGATAAACCATATCACTATAATACAAGCCATTCACCGAGGTATGCCCCTCTTCGCTCACCAACGCCCAATCATGCATCTCCATCTCAGGAAAAAACGCATCGCCGCCGACATGCGCATACACGCGCGTAATGTATAGCCGCGTGACATAAGGCAAACCTTGGACGTACATCTCTGCCCCGCCAATCAAAAATGGCTCATCATCGCCTGCGCACGCCGCCAACGCTTCCGGCAATGAGTGAACGACTTTCGCGCCTTCAACCACATATTCAGTATCGCGCGTCACAATCACGGTAGTGCGCCCCGGCAGCAGCCGTCCCAGCGATTCATAGGTTTTACGGCCCATAATAATATGATGCCCCATGGTGAGTTGCTTGAAGCGTTTGAGGTCTTCTGGCAAGTGCCAGGGCAACTGGTTATTGTGGCCAATCACCCGGTTGTCGGCATGGGCGACGATGAGGGAAAGTGCTTGCATAAAAACCTCTTAAAATGCGGATAACCGTTTGAGGTCATCAATAATGGCTTGGCTGTGTCCATCCGGATTGACGTTGCTATAGGTCTGCGCAACCATGCCTTGCGGATCGATAATAAAGGTCATGCGTTTGGCGGCCTGCAATATGCCCAGGTTAAACAACGCGCCATAGGCATCTGCCACCTGGCCATTGGTGTCGGCCAGCAAGGGAAACGATAAACGGTGTTTTTGTGCAAACTCGGCATGGCTGGCAACAGTGTCTACGCTCACGCCAACGACTTCCGCCCCCATGGCATGGATTTGCTGGATATCATCACGAAAATGGCAGGCTTCGCGCGTGCAGCCTGGCGTATCATCTCTGGGATAAAAGTACAGAATCAACCACTTGCCTTGCCAGTCAGCCAGCCGGCGCGTATTACCTTGCGCATCCGGCAACTTGAAATCCGGCGCTTTCATGCCGACACTGACGCGGTTTGAGGGCTGCTGATACTGGCGATAACCCCAGATGGCCAACCATAATATCAGTCCGTACATGATCAGTTTGATGAGCATTGCTTGATTTCCCCTTTAGACGTAAATGACTTAAAAGTGAGCCTGATGACCGTTTGGCCGTTGACGCTTTAAGCCGCTTATTGTACCTTAATCCGCCATCTGTCATTTTAAGGTCATACGCAAACGTTTGAAGTGTTGCAGTCTCTCCCATGAATAATGAAGCCATTGCAAAACTGCTCAAACTAATTGCTGACGACCCGCTGCGCTGGGACGCATACCAGAAACTGGCTGGCCTGATGTTAAAGAATCAGGAGTTTCATGCCGCTGAGCAGTATTTACTGCAAGCGATTAGCCTGCAGCCCAAAATACTCGAGTTGCATGTGCAACTGGCCAATCTGCAT
This sequence comes from Methylophilus sp. UBA6697, assembly GCF_002454655.1. Classification (NCBI taxonomy): domain Bacteria; kingdom Pseudomonadati; phylum Pseudomonadota; class Betaproteobacteria; order Nitrosomonadales; family Methylophilaceae; genus Methylophilus; species Methylophilus sp. UBA6697. The sequence goes on along the minus strand of NZ_DKJH01000003.1, from coordinate 259,014 downwards.
ATGCGCACGCAGCAATTTAAAGCGGCGCATGAATGTTATAAACAAGCGATTGCCCTGGATGCAAAACAGGCACAACTGTATTCTCTCGACGCCCGCGCACTGAAAAATATGGGGCGCACGCAAGAAGCGATTTTACGCCTGCGTACTGCAACCAAGTTAGATCCACAACAATCACAGGCATTCAGCGAATGTGTCGACTTGATGCTGCAAGCACAACAGCTGGAACCAGCGGCCAATATGCTCAGGCAAGCGGTAGCCGCGCATCCTGAACACGCACACTTTCACTATCGCCTGGGTGTGTTATGCCAGCAGTTGCATGCAACCGATGAGGCCCTGCAATGCATGCAGCAGGCGATCAATATCCAGCCGGACTTTGCTGAGGCCTATCATCAGCGCGCCCTGATGCTGCAACTCCAGGGTAAAACACAAGCCGCGCTGGATAGCTTTAACGATGCGATTACCTACCAGCCGAATTTGCCGGTGCCGTATAACAACCGTGGCGTGGTGCTTTGTCAGCTTGGCCAATATCCAGCGGCCATCGCCGATTTCAGGCAAGCGCTGCAATTGAACCCAGGCTATGCTTCGTCTTACTGCAACCTGGGGCTGGCCTTATATGAAAATGGCGATGCGGACGAAGCCTATACCTGCCTCGAAACGGCTTTGCAGCATGCGCCTCAACACGCACAAGCACGCTATTACCTGAGTATGCTCAAACTGGCCAGGGGCGAATATGAGACTGGCTGGCCCATGTATGCCTCGCGCTTTGAGGTACTCCCTGACAAACAGCGACCAAACACAGACTTGTTATGGCGCGAAACCGGCTCGCTGGTGGGCAAAACCATCCTTATCCTGGCTGAAATGACGCTGAGCGACACCTTGCAATACTGTCGCTATATCCCGCTGATCAAGGTCTTCAAAGCTAACCAGATGATTATCGCGGTGCCCGAGGCCTTGTTTGATCTGTTAAATGAGTTTTGGGCGCAGGATGCCGGTATTCTGGTGATTCGCCAGGATGGCCGTCCTTTACCGCATTTTGATGTGTATTGCCCGATGCTCAGCCTGCCAGCGGTCTTTAAAACCCTGATCGACACGGTGCCTGCCAACCTGCCCTATCTCGCCATTCACGAGCGGCATAGCCAACCGTGGCAACAATTGCTGGGGCCGACCAGACGTTTGCGTATCGGCCTCAACTGGTGTGGCGATGCGGATAATAAATATGACAAGCTACGCAGCATTCCGCTCTACCTGATGGCGCCATTACTGCAAATGGAAGTCGAATGGCACAGTATGCAAAAAGAGTTCCGGCGTGAAGACCACATCATGCTCAAGCGTTTTCCGATGCTGGAATGCCATCACCCGGCACTGACTGATTTTACACAGACGGCCGGGCTAATCATGCAAATGGATCTAGTCATTACGGTGGATACAGCGGTCGCGCATCTGGCAGCGGCACTGGGCAAACCGGTGTGGTTATTGTTGCCACAGCAGGCGCATTTCCGCTGGCTGCAACAGCGTGAAGATAGCCCCTGGTATCCGGGCATGCGGCTATTCAGGCAAAATGCTACAGAGCCGTGGGAACATGTGATTGACCAGGTGCATCAGGCGATTACCGACCTACTGGCAAAACGCGCCACAGATGCCTGATCAAGCTTTGGGAATACTAGTGCGACAGCGCTGGGAATATTAGTGCGGCACGCCCACAATATGCATTACCCGCTCAACATCCACATGTAGTAACTGGGCGATATCTTTGTAGTCATCTGGCAGGGCCGCATTGGCCCAACCATCAGCAGAATGCCTGGCTAGGTTGACGGCCAGTTGCACATTGCGCACCCTGGGCAGATGCGCACGCTGTTCATCCATTAAATCGTTTAACAGCGATGGCAGGTTAAATGCCTGCACCAGTTCCGCCTGCAACTCCAGGATACGGAAACCAAGTACTTCTTGCTGCACGACACGACTGCGCAAGGTTTTATCGGCGGCCTGGCGCTTGCTGATTTCACCCATCGCTTCTGGATTAAAACACCACATCAGCATTTCGGCAAAGTCGTACAATGAAGCTGCCACACGCAACTCTTCTGCGTGCAAATCCATCAAATGTGAGGCAAATTCGGCCGCAAAATAACCGGCACGGTGTGCACGTATCATGAGTTTAAGCAAATCCACCAAGGCAGGCACATGCTGGTTCAATACATCTTCGACATGCGGCACAGCAGGAATCTCGGCAAAAAAGGTGCTGGTACCCATCATGATAATTGCCTGCTCCACCTGTACCAGGTCTTGTAACTGGTGGCGGCTGCGATGATTGTTGGCATAGGTCAGCACTTTAAACATCATCAGTGGGTCATTAATCACCACGCGTGTAATGTCTCGTGCACCCGTGTCGTCCCCTCGCTCTTGCAGCGCAGTCAGCTCCCTGGCGGTTTGCCGCAATACCGGGATATCTGCCTGCTTTAAAAAAGCGACCCAGCCATTCACGGTCCGGTGTTGCCTTGCTTCGGTGAGTGTCACCATCTGTTCGCTCCAGCTTGATTCATGCGCCCGAGTATAAAACATTGCCGCCGCATGCGATGTTGTGATCAATCGCACAAATCAGCGCCTGTTTGTTTTTAGGGTATATCCGTTTGAATGCAATCATTAAGTTTAACGCCACAAAAGGCATGTTTCTTTAGTCGTGACTGATAAATGCCTATGTTAGAATGACATTTTAGTTATTGATTCCCAAGCCGGATCCTGAAAAATCCGGTTTTGTAAGGTCATCAGCATATGGCAATCATTCTGCACACCCCCGAAGAAATCGAAAAAATGCGCATCGCCGGTCGACTGGCCTCCGAGGTGCTTGACTACATTACGCCCTTTGTTGTGGCTGGCGTGACGACCAATAAGCTAGACCAGTTGTGTCACGATTACATCGTCAACGTGCAACAGGCGATTCCTGCCCCGCTCAACTATGCGCCGGATGGTCATACGCCCTATCCCAAATCAATCTGCACCTCCATTAACCAGCAAATTTGCCATGGTGTGCCCAGCGAAAAAGAGCTAAAACAAGGTGATATCGTCAACCTCGACATTACCGTTATCAAAGACGGTTATCACGGCGACACCTCACGCATGTTTATGGTAGGTGGCGTGACGCCACAAGCCAAACGCTTGTGCGAACTGACCTACCAGGCCATGTGGCGCGGCATTGAGAAAGTAAAACCCGGCAACACGCTGGGTGATATCGGCTACGCCATTCAATCGTTTGCCGAAAAGAATGGTTACAGCATCGTGCGCGAATTCTGCGGCCACGGTATTGGTAAAAAATTCCATTGTGAGCCACAAGTGCTGCACTACGGCAAACCTGGGGCTGGCCTGACACTCAAACCCGGCATGATTTTCACCATAGAACCCATGATTAATGCCGGTCGTCGTGACATCAAATTCATGTCAGATGGCTGGACGGTGGTCACTAAAGACCGTAGTCTGTCAGCACAATGGGAGCACACCGTGCTGGTCACCGAAGATGGCTTTGAAATCATGACCGTGTCTGCCGGTACGCCACCGCGCCCAGCCCTGTAAACACCTGACGATGGTGACCATTGCTACATGACAGTGATTAGCAAGGAACAACTCAAGCACTGGCGCGAGTCGCTCCAACTGGCGCGCCAGCAGATTGCCGATGCCTACCAGGCCAATCCGCAAGCAAAAACCTTACTGCAACAACATAGCCGTGTGCTGGACCAACTGCTGCGAGATCTCTGGCGCAGTTATGCTTTACCGGCCAGTGTCAGCCTGATTGCCGTTGGCGGTTATGGCCGTGGCGACATGTTTCCCCAATCCGATATTGACCTGCTGATCCTGATGCCGGAAAACAGCGACAGCCAGCTACAAACCGCTGTCGAATCGCTGATTGGCACCTTATGGGATATTGGCCTGAATATAGGCCACAGTGTGCGTACCTTGCAAGAATGTCTGGACGAAGCCAAGCTGGACGTTACCATCATGACCAACCTGCTGGAAGCACGCTGGCTGACCGGTCAGCGCCAAACCTTCAGCGGCCTGATGCAGTCATTGCACACGCAATTGGACCAAGCGCGTTTCTTTGCCGAAAAACTGCGTGAACAACAAATTCGCCACGCCAAGTTTCACGATACAGCTTACAACCTCGAACCCAATATCAAGGAAAGTCCGGGCGGACTGCGTGACCTACATATGATTTTGTGGGTCGCACAAAGCCAGGGGCTGGGCAATGACTGGAACGATCTGGTACATGCTGGTCTGCTCAACCGCAGCCAGGCCAGCCAGCTCAAGCGACACGAGCGCTTGCTGCAAAACCTGCGCATCCGCTTACATCTACTGGCCAAACGCCGCGAAGACCGCCTGGTATTTGATTTTCAAAATACCCTGGCCGAGCAAATGGGCTATAAAACCACGGCACAAAAACGCGCCAGTGAACAACTGATGCAAGGCTTTTACCGCAGCGCCAGGGCGATCATGATTGAGAATGAAGTGCTGCTCAAACGCATGCACGCGCGTGTGAGCCCGCCGACCGAAGCGCCCAGCGTGATAGACCAGGATTTCACATTGTCACAAGGCCTGTTGAACGCACAAATGCCAGACTTGTTCCAGCGCAAGCCTGAAGCCATCTTGCGCTGTTTTCAGCTATTACAGCAACACCCGGCCATCACCGGCTTTAGCGCCACACTGGTAAGAGCCTTGCAGGATGCGCAACCACTGATCGACCGCAGCTTCCGGCAGAATGCTGCACATAAAGCCTTGTTCCTGCAGATACTACAAAGCCGTGAAGGCGTACACCGCAGCCTGCGCCGTATGAACCGTTACGGCATCCTTGGCCGCTATATCCCGGTATTTGGCCGCGTCATTGCGCAAATGCAGCATGACTTGTTTCATGTCTACACCGTTGATGAACATACGCTCAATGTTTTGCGTAATTTGCGCCGCTTTGCCAAGCCAGACCTGCGCCATGAGTTTCCGCTATGCAGCCAGCTGTTTAATGAATTCAGCCAGCCGCATTTGCTATATTTAGCCGCAATTTTTCACGACATTGCCAAAGGCCGTGGCGGTGATCACTCACAATTGGGCACCATTGATGCCAGACGCTTCTGCCAAAAGCTGGGGCTAGCCAAAGCCGATACCGAATTGGTGGCCTGGCTGGTCGAAGCGCATTTAAAACTATCGAGTACGGCGCAGAAAAGTGATTTGTCCGACCCGGATGTGATTGAAGCGTTTGCACAGATGGTCGGCTCGGAATATCGCCTGACTGCGTTGTATTTACTCACGGTGGCCGATATCCGCGGCACCAGCCCGAACGTGTGGAATGCCTGGAAAGCCAAGTTACTGGAAAGCCTGTTTTTGCAAACACGCCGCGTATTACAGCAATCACTCAATACCGAAGCGCAACTGAGTTTGCGCAAACAGGAAGTGCTACAAAAACTCAGCAGTTTCAACCTGAAAGAGGCTTCGGTACAACCGTTGTTGCAAGCCTTTGGCAGCGGCTATTTCAGCCGCTTTGAGAGTGACGAAATCGCCTGGCAAAGCCGCTTGCTGATCCCGCACCTGCGTGCTGAAAAACCGATTGTGCGGGCCCGGCTCAGCCCTAAAGGTGACGGTATACAAGTCATGATTTACAGTCGCGACCAGAAAGAGATTTTTGCCCGTATCTGCCACTTTTTTGACAGCATGCAATACAACATTGTGCAGGCCAAAATTTACACCACGGCGCATGGCTACGCGCTGGATAACTTTATCGTGCTGGAACCAGACACACGCCAGATCAGTTATAACGGACTGCTCAAGCATATTGAACAAGGCCTCAACGACCAACTGCTCAGTGCCCAGGCCATGCCCGACCCGATACGCGGACGTGTCAGCCGCCAGGTCAAACACATGCCCATCCCGACACAAGTCAATCTGCGCCCGGTAGATGCGCATCCGGCGCCAGGCCAGGTGGCATTTCAGCAACTGGATGTTATTGCTAACGACAGACCAGGCTTGCTGGCGAGCATGGCGCTGGTGTTTCTCAACCATGGCATCGAATTACACAATGCAAAAATCAACACCTTGGGCAACCGTGTAGAAGACAGTTTCCTGATTTCTGCCTGCCATGGCCAAACCATAGACGACGCACAAACTGCCGCCCTGACACAGGCCCTGAGTGAGCTCTAAGCAAACAAGCTACTCAAAATGATAATGTTTGCGTAGCGGCTTCTTCACTTCCCACACGCAATCCAGGCCACTGGCAAACGTCACCAGGTCCCCTGCCGCAAAACTCACTGGTGCACCATTAGCTGGCGTCACCGTCACTTCGCCTTCGAGAATATAGGCAATTTCAGTGCTGCTGTATTGCCAGGTAAAGGTCGACACTTCTTTCGACCAGGTTGGCCATTGCTTCACCCCCAAAGCAGCCAGGGTCATGGCACTCGGTTTTTCTACTTTGATCTGGCTCATAGCGGCTCCTTTGTCATGGGATAAACATGCAGACGATGCTTGGGAAAAATACATGGCACTGACAACATCATGCCAGCGCTTATTTTTGCGGATTATGCGTCACAGTTCAATCTTTTTAACACATGTCTGACCTCTGATTTAAATCAGTGAAAGCGACTATTTCTTATCAAATCTTTTCACTTCTCCCATCTTAATCCACATTGATTATGCGATTTCTAAAGCACATAATGTGATTAACACACGTAAAGAAATTCCTGTTTCTTGCCGAAAAAGAATAAAGACGTGTGTCATGCCATACAAAAATGACTACGAACAGTATTGGGGGTAGTTATGATCAATCAGGTATCCGGGGCCTTGCCCCAATATTCCATCCTGGACGATATTGATGTGCCCGAAAAGGTACTGCAGAGCTGGCAAATCACCACAGACTTGCTCGCTTATATTGCCCATATTCCTGCAGCACTGATCATGCGCGCGCATGCGCACGAGATAGAAGTGTTTGTATCCAGCCATAGCGAAGGTAATGTTTATCATCAGGGTGAACATGCCAGTTTAAATACAGGCCTCTATTGTGAAAATGTGATCAGCAACCACCAGGCACTGCTGATCCAGAATGCGCTGACCAGCCCGGGCTGGGAACAAAATCCAGATGTCGCCCTGGGCATGATTTCTTATTATGGCTTACCGCTTAACTGGCCGAATGGCGAGGTGTTTGGCACCATTTGCATTCTGGACACCAAGGAAAACCATTATGACCAGGTGGTGAAAGAGCTGATTGGCCAGTTCCGCGACAGCATCCAGCTCAGCCTCTACCATATTTACCACTCCAGCCTGGCCACCGAGCAAAGAGACCAGGCCAGGGAAGCCCTGCGGGATAGCGAGGCCTTATTCCGGGCGGTGTTTGAACACGCTGCGATTGGCATTGCACAAGTGGATTTATCTGGCCGTTTTTTGCAAATCAACCGCGAATTTTGCCGCATCATCGGTTACAGCCAGGACGACATCCTGTTGCAACACATGACTTACCAGCAAATTACGCTACCTGATGACCTGATCAAGGAAGCGGAAACCATTGCGCATTTGTTAAACGGCGACATTGACCAATATATTGTAGAGAAACGCTACCTGCATAAAATGGGGCAAGTGGTGTGGGTGAATTTGTCAGTGCATTTATTACGCGATGATCAACAGCAACCTCTGTATTACATCAGCGCGGTGCAAGACATCAGCGAAAGAAAACTGGCAGAAGAAGAGCTGAAGCTGGCGGGCCTGGTCTATACCAACAGCAGTGAGGCGATGGCCATCACAGATGCCTATGGCGCGGTTTTGGCAATCAACCCCGCATTTACTAAAATGACGGGCTATGCGCTGGAGGAAATCAAGGGGCAATCCATCACCCTCTTGCGCTCAGATCAGCACGATGCCCCTTTTTATGCCCCTTTTTATGCCGCGCAAAGCCAGGCCATTCAGGCCTGTGGACAATGGCAAGGTGAAGTCTGGAGCAAACGTAAGAATGGCGCTACTTTCCCTACCTGGCTAACGATCAACACCTCTTACCAGGCTGACGGCGCAGTACATAGACGCGTCGGCCTGTTTTCTGATATTTCTGCCATCAAAGATGCAGAGGCGTTGATACTCAAACAGGCCAATTTTGACCAGCTGACCAAGCTGCCTAACCGGCAACTATTTCAGGACCGTCTGGAACAGACCCTTAAAATGACGCAACGGGAACACCAGAAATGTGCCCTGCTGTTTATCGACCTCGACCGCTTTAAAGAGATTAATGATACGCACGGCCACAATGTCGGCGACACGTTGCTGATTGAAGCCGCGGCGCGCATCGTTGCTTGTGTGCGCAAATCCGATACCGTCGCCCGCCTCGGCGGCGATGAGTTCACCGTGATTCTGAGTGATACCCACGACAATATGATGATTGCGCATATTGCACAAAACATTATCAACCACTTGTCAGAGCCATTTATCACGGTGAAAAAAGAAGCTTTTATCTCGGCCAGTGTCGGCATTGCTATTTACCCTGAAGATGCCACCGATGCGCAACAACTGCTCAAAATCGCAGACCAGGCCATGTATGTGGCCAAGAACGCCGGACGTGGCTGCTATCGTTTTTTCACCAAGCTTATGCAGCAGGAGTCAGATTTCCGCATTCGCCTGTCTACCGACTTGCGCCAGGCATTGTCACGCAAACAGTTTTCTGTGCACTACCAGCCCATTATTGAGCTCTCCAGCGGCCGCATTAATAAAGCAGAAGCTTTGCTACGCTGGAAACATCCGGAACTGGGGTATATCAGCCCGGATATTTTTATCCCCATTTGCGAACACTACGGCACTATCCATGAAATTGGTAACTGGGTATTTATAGAAGCCGTCAAACAAGGCGCCAGATTTAAACAACTGCTGGGGCGCGACTTTGAAATTGCCGTCAATAAATCGCCGGTGCAATTCAAAGCGAATGAAGAAATGATGCATAACTGGATTAGTCTGCTGGATCATATTCATTTCCCGACCAAGTGCGTCGTGATTGAAATTACCGAAGGGGTGCTGATGGACCTGGTCGGCAATATTGAAGAGAAACTGATGGGATTTCACAATGCCGGCATTCATATCGCCATTGATGACTTTGGCACCGGTTACTCTTCTTTGTCCTACCTGAAAAAATTCAACGTCGACTATTTGAAGATTGATCGTTCATTCACGGCCAACCTGGCGCCAGACTCCAGCGAACTGGCGATTTGTGAAGCCATTATTGAGATGGCGCATAGACTGAAGATTAAAGTGATTGCGGAAGGCATAGAAACTGAAGCGCAATTGCATTTGCTCGAAGAGATACATTGCGATTTTGGCCAGGGCTATTTATTCGCCAAACCAATGCCAGCGGATGCATTCGAGAAGTTACTGATTGATTTGGGCTAAGGGTCTCATCTGCCTGACTTGTCACGGCGTCTACCTACAAGAGGTAGACGCATCGCGATGATCAGATGATTTAAACCGTCTGATGATTTAAAATGACTCGCTTAAATGTTTACCTATCCCCTACTCACTCCCGCCGAACAAGCCAGTTTGCCTACACTGGTTGCCGAGCCTAATCCCATCCAAGCCAAGTTTGAGGATAGTACGCATCAGCTGTTTTATTGCCAAACGACGGATGGCGAAATGGTGCTGAAAGTGTGTCATGAAGCGACCATTAGAAGCTCTCACTTCTGGCTAGGTGCAAACCATTTATTTGCAGCCAACTTCCCTGACAGCCTGGGCGATATCCATCTAACGCATCATTTTTTGCAGAAAAACGGTGCACTGACAGTGCCTGGTTTTGTCGCCGCCAATGCTCAACGATTTGTGCTTACCCGTTTTTTAGCCGGCAAGGATTTAGATGCTGAACTTATTGCTGATGATTGGGTAATACAGTTAGCCGAGCATATTGTAAAACTGCATCAATGCACTTACACCAGCTGGGGCCAGCTGCATGCGCCAAAGTTGCCTGCCATTGAATGGTCCGGCCGCTTGCACCAAACAATTACTTTTCTGGCCAAGCAAAAAGGCACGTTGATTGATAAAACGTTATTGGCTGAAGTATTAGCGAACGCAGAAAATATCCGCGAAACCGAATTCGTGCCGATGATGCTGGATTTACGTTGGGACCAATTCCGTTCAGGCACCAATGATTTGGCTTTGGTTGATCTGGATGCATTTGTCATCGCACCACGCGCGCTGGATCTAGTGCTGCTTGAATATGTATTAACACCCACGCAATTGGCTTTATTCAAACAGCACTATATTCAAACACACAACTGGCCCGAGCATGGAGCAGACAAATCCTGCTATCAGTTGCTGTTGTTTTTGATGAATATATTAGGTGAGACTGATTTGGAAAAATGGATGCAGCAAATATAAATGCTGCAATCCGTTCACCATCATGATGAGTTGTTTAAGCTTTTTGTTGCCGGTAAAGCTTCACCCAGCTGATAAAGCCGACAATCGCCAGAATCGTATTCAGCACAAATAAAGCCGCCGTAGCGTAATAGCCTGTTTGCACATACAAGAGCGTGGCAGCGCCATCGATCACCGCCCAATATAGCCAGTTTTCCAATACCTTCCTGGCAATCAGCCAGGTGTTCATCACAGAAAAAACCGTCGTATAAGCATCTAACATCGGGCTTTGCGATTGTCCGGTTTTTTGCAAATAGGCACTGACCAAAGCACTCACAACAACTCCTACAGCAATAAAACCAACATGCCAAAGCCATGGCCAACGGCTGATCTGTAATGTATCAGTTTTAGCACCATGTTTATGCCATGCCCAAAAACCATAAATCGCCATGCCAATATAGTAAAAATTCAGCAGCGCTTGCATGGGAAGCTGACCTTCCCAAAACAGCATGGTGTATACCAGAGTACTGAAGAAGGCAAACAGCCAACACCATTGTGACTCTTTTGCCGCCAGCAAAATATAGGCCACGCCCATCAAAGCCGCGGCGATTTCCCAATTGGACATTTGTTGAAATGCAGTCAGGATGGGCTGGAAATTATCTTGGTTCATGATCGATAAACACGCAAGAGATTAATGAGAAGGTCTATACATCAACCACATCGGCCCTGTCTGTACCAATAAACTTCATCACAAATACACTGTGCGGCAACGCATTAAACACCGCCTCCATTTCAGCATCCAGGCAATCCATCACGTCGCGATACTCGCCAAACACCTGCGTCGCCAGGCTATTACGCTTGACGACCAGATGTTCATTGGCTTCGAGCTTATTTATGAACTCAAGAATGGGTTCTACATAGCCCTCGGTTAAAGGGTACAAACTAATATCGACTGAAATACGCATTTAGCGCTCCTTTCATCAGGCGAGCTCTTGCTCTGGCAACATTTTAGTAATCATAACTGACGGTAATACCGGCTACGCGTGGTTGACCGTATTGAATATATTTTTCATTAACCGTGTAGTTATTCGCTGGGTTGTTAGGAAAGTAAAATCCTCGAGCGGCATACTCTTTGTCAAATAAATTCCGTACCCAACCGCTGACCTTCCAATGTTTGTCATGCTTATAATCGAGGCTTGCATTCACAAGCGCATAAGCATTAGATTTTGCATTATGACTGTCTGAAAAATAAAACTCGTCTTTTCCTTCTACATTCGCGCGCAACGTCAAGTTTTCATTCGCATAGAACTCAGAACCCAAGTTAAATGTGTATCTGGGAGCGTTTGATACTTGGCGACCATCGAAACTCACTCCGTTTGCGATATGGTTTCTAAACTTGGCATCCAGTAGACCCAATGATCCCAGGATGCGTAGTTTGTCAGTTGCAAACCAATCGAAACTCGCTTCCAAGCCTTGATGAGTCGCATTTGAAGCATTGTTAATATATTCTAGGAATGGGCCACTACCAAGAGCCTTGGAAGACTTGATCTGGGCATCATTTCGCTCTGTGCGAAACACAGATAATGTTGTAATCAACGTTTTGTTAAACCAACTGGATTTAATACCCGTCTCGAGACTGATGTTATATTCCTGCTTGATATTGCGTTGCTCACTGTTCAGTCGGCCATCATTATTAACACCACCAGCTTTAAAGCCACGCGACAATGTTGTGTAAAGCAAATGGTCTTGATTGGCTTGATAGTTCAATCCAATTTTTCCACCGAATAGATTTTCAGCAACAGAAGTGTTATCGATATTCACTAGGTTATAGGCATCATCGTAACCTGTTGCATCAGATAAAGTGGCTTTGAAATGCTCAAGACGCAGACCATTGGTCAACGTTAATTTTTCGGTCAAATAAGTATCTAGTTGACCATAAAGCGCAGTATTGTTGGTTTCATAATGGCCGCCCGAGTTGGGGTCAGCATAATAATTGGAATTGATTTGAAAGTTTTCTTTTTGGTTATAATGAAATAAACCGACTGTCCAATCTGTGGTCCCGCCAAAGATTCGACCTGGTTTATCAGAGAGCGCACGAACATCAAAAGAGTAGTTCTCACGTTTTCGGTTAAAACTCTCAAAATAATCCGGCGGTACAGCGGTCCAATCTGCATCGTAGCTGTATAGTACGTCTGAATGAAGGTAATTGACTTGTGATTGAATAATCACTGCATCAGACGCTTGCCAATTAGCTTTTAACGCTAGCGCATTCGTTTCTTGGTTATCAGAACCTGGCTGATTCGATCTTGTTTTGCCGCTATTGTCCAATGTAAAAGCATCGTAGCCATTGTGAATGTTTAAATGCAGATAGGTCAAATCTACAGTTAAATTTTCGGTAGCTAGCCATTTTAACTTGCCACGTAGCGTCAGCTCGTTTTGGTCTTGGGTATCATCGCGACCTAAATATACATTCTTAACATAACCATCTGATTGATGGTTGTAAACGGCAAGTCTTCCCAACAAGGTATCATCTGTAATAGCGCCGCCAACAGCAAAACCAACATTTTGCGTATCATAATTACCTGCGGCAGACTCAAAGTGCATCTTAAAGTCTTTGGTAGGCTCTTTACTACGCAAATTAATGGTGCCTGCTAAGCCATTATTACCAAATTTGGTGCCCTGTGGACCACGTAAAATCTCTACCGAGTCAATATCAAACAGCGTTGCGGCACCGCCAATACGACTAAAGTCTATTCCATCGACAATCAGCCCAACTGAAGGGTTTATTGGAGATGAATACTGACTGTCTTCACCCATGCCGCGTATTTGAAAAAACTGCCCCCGAGAAGCGCCACTGGCAAAACCAACGTTGGGTGCCAAGTTAAGCACTTCTTCCAAGTGTTGCGCGCCACGTGACTCTATGGTTTCTCTGTCAATTTCGGTCAGGCTGACAGCTGTTTTTTGTGCGGTACTGGGGCGAAAGTCTGCGCTGACCACAACTTCCGAGAGTTCAACGGCTTTGTTGTCATCTTCTACACCCAACGCAGGCATGGTCAATAACAGCCCGATGAGGGGTAATGGTTTTGTAATCGGTTTCAAGGTAATCCTTTCTATCAAGATACATAAAAAGGACAGGGGGAGAGTGACAAGGACGTGAGTAGGTTTGTTGATGAAACAACAAACCAAAAACATTTGCGTTGTAGAGGCTCTGCCTGTCCCTACGCCAGCATTATCTGGGTCAGGTTCATTGGGTTTCTCACTTGCGCGAGATCTCAGGCGTTAGCCACCCCAAGGCGTTTTGATTTTTCAATCAGGGTGAGATTGTATTTTAATATCAACAACTTGGCTAGAGAGCGATGTTGAATGGCGTTTGAATTTAAAGCACAATTTGCAAAGTTTAATGATTCCGGCCTTAAATCGCAGTGTTCTAAAAACAAAAAACCCTGCATTGCAGGGTTTTTTATTGAATACTGGCTACAACAAATCAATTAGAAATGTTTGTAGTGTTTTTTCAATTGCTTAACTACTTCCCACTGGGATTTCAAGCCTTTTGGAAACTCAACATAGTCACCAGCCTTGATCGTTACAGTGTCGCCACCTTGTGGAGTCACTTTGAATTCGCCTTCTAACACGTAGGCCTTTTCAGTCGCTGTGAAGTCCAAAGGGAATTTTGAAGGTGCGCAATCCCATGTGTTCCAGCTTTTTACGCCCAGTTCTTTCAGCTTCTCTTCTGATGGGTTATGGTCGATGATGATTTGAGTCATGACGATTCCTTAAATTGAGTAATTAAAACCTGCAAATAGAAATGCCGCAAAAACTGCGGCATGACATGTCTGGCGGAAGAGGTGAGATTCGAACTCACGGAGGGCGTGAACCCTCGACAGTTTTCAAGACTGTAGCATTAAACCGCTCTGCCACTCTTCCGGAAAGTCGGCATTATAGCAAACAATCAGTCATCTGGAAGCGTTATTCCAGGAAAAAGTACATCATTAAAGCCAAATTTTGTCAGATCACGGATACGCATGGGGTAAAGTATGCCAAACAAGTGGTCACACTCATGCTGGACGACACGCGCATGAAAGCCGCTCACGGTACGGTCAATCACGTTGCCTTGCGGATCAAAGCCGCGATAATGCAGATGCTGGTAACGTGGTACCACACCGCGCATGCCGGGGACAGACAGGCAGCCTTCCCAGCCCTCTTCTTCAGTTTGGTCGACCGGGGTCAATTCAGGATTAATCAGAATAGTGAACGGGACCTCTTCCGCATCCGGATAACGCGGATTCGCGCCGACGCCAAACATCACCACCTGCAAGCTGACGCCAATTTGTGGTGCGGCGATGCCTGCCCCATTCATCTGCGCCATGGTGTCATGCATGTCCTGAATCAGCGCATGCAACTCAGGCGTATCAAACTGGGTGACTTTATCTGCGACGCGATATAACAGTGGCTCGCCCATACGCAATACCGGTTTTACCGCCATCGTTGTCTCCTCCCCTACGCTATCGAACAGTCGTTATCAGCCAAATAATGCGCAATCACTGTGCGTACTTTATCCATGGTTTGCTGCAACAACGGCATCACTTGCTCAAACTGGATAGACTGCGCACTATCACCACGGCCAGCGGCAAAGTTTGCCACCGGACAAATGGCAGCATAAGCCAAGCCAAGTTCGCGCGCCAATACTGCCTCCGGCATACCGGTCATGCCAACAACAGTGGCACCATCGTGCTCGTAGCGGTTGATCTCAGCTGCAGTTTCCAGGCGTGGCCCCTGTACGCACGCATAGACACCGCCATCCACCACGCTATAGCCGACATCAGCCGCTGCTTGCAAGCAGCGCTCGCGCATGGCCTGTGAATACGGCTGGGTAAAGTCGATATGGCGCACAGGCAGCTCAATGCCATCGTGATAAGTGTTACTGCGGCCATAGGTATAATCCAGAATCTGGTTCGGCAACACGATATCACCCGGGATCAGGTTGCGGGCGATGCCACCGACGGTAGCGACCGCCAGCAAGTTGCGTACACCAACAGAATGCAGTGCCCAGATATTCGCCCGGTAATTCACCGCATGCGGTGGAATGGTATGACCGCCACCATGACGCGCCAGAAACACGACTTCTTTGCCATTTATCTCGCCAAACACCAATGGCTGTGAAGGTTCGCCATACGGTGTACGTACGATCAAGCGTTTCGAAATATTTAAATTATCCAGCGCGGTCAATCCGGTACCGCCAATAATGCCTAACATCCTGTCATCCCCAACTTTGATTTCTCTTTAGACTTGTTCATCTGCAAGGCGTAAGCGTATCACGGATTTATGGCATACTTAAGCCATGCAAGCCTTTTCCAAGCCAGCCGAGCCATCTCCCAGCCTGACGCTGGCGCAAACGCACTACGAAAACTTCCCGGTTGCCTCCCTGCTGTTACCCGCCCATTTGCGTCATGCAGTCACGGTGATTTACCAGTTCGCGCGTGAAGCGGATGATATTGCTGATGAAGGCGATGCGACTGAAGCGTCACGGCTGCAAGCATTGCAAGCGTATGAAGACGAGTTATTGCTGATCCAGGCCTATATCAAGCCAGCTAAGCCCTTATTTATCGCCTTGCAGCAAGTGGTTAACACCCACAAACTGGACGTGCAATTATTGCTAGACCTGATAGATGCTTTTAAACAGGACGTGGTTAAAACCCGCTATGCCAATGTTGATGAGGTGCTGGACTATTGCCGCCGCTCGGCCAACCCGGTAGGCCGCCTGATGTTGCAACTATATGGCAGCGATACGCCGCAACACCGGCTGTGGTCTGACCAGATTTGCAGCGCCTTGCAACTGATTAATTTTTATCAGGACATCGCACAAGACCTGCAAAAACACGGTGCGGTTGGACGCATTTACCTGAGTCAGGATGAGATGCTGACAGCAGGCATCAGTGAGCAGGACTTACGTCAACAGCGTGTGTATACGCCCTGGCAAGCGTTTTTCATGCACAATGTGATGCGCGCAGAAACCATGCTGCTAGCCGGGAAACCGTTAGGTCGCGCCTTGCCAGGCCGCATCGGTTTTGAATTACGCATGATGATTGCAGGTGGCGAACGTATCCTACATAAATTAAAATCCTGCCGTGGCGATATCTATCATCATCGCCCGACCCTGAAAGCCTATGACTGGCTGCTGATTTTGCTGAAAGCCCTGTTTAAACAATGACACCGCAACAATATTGCCAACAAAAAACCCGTGAAAGTGGCTCCAGTTTCACGCTGAGTTTTATGTTTTTACCGAAAGACCGGCGCGATGCCATGACCGCGCTGTATGCGTTTTGCCGCGAAGTGGATGATGTGGTGGATGAATGCACCGATTACCAGATCGCCCAGACCAAGCTCGCCTGGTGGAAGCAGGAAATCCATAGACTGTTTCATGAAACCCCGCAGCACCCGGTCACCCAGGCCTTAAAACCGGTGGTTAATACTTTTCATTTGCAAGAAGCGCATTTCGTTGAAATCATCGATGGCATGCAAATGGACACGCAATACAACCGTTATGCCGACTTTGAGCAACTGGCTTTGTATTGTTACCGCGTTGCCAGCGTGGTCGGGCTGCTTTCTGCACAAATTTTTGGCTACAAAGACCAGGCGACGCTGGAATATGCGCATGACCTGGGCATGGCATTTCAGCTGACCAATATCATTCGCGATGTCGGTGAAGACGCCCGACGCGGCCGTATTTATATTCCCCTCGATGAGCTTGAGCGTGCCGGCGTGACTGAAGATCAGTTACTCAACAGTCAAGCTTCGCCACAAACACAGGCGTTGCTGCTTAAGCAAATTGAACGCGCGGAAATGTTCTATGACAAAGCGCTGAGCCAACTCCCCAAGGCTGATACCAAACCGCAATTGCCGGGACTCATGATGGCCGCTATTTACCGCGCGCTGTTGCAAGAAATTAAACCTGATCCCAACCTGGTGCTGACGCATAAAGTGGTGCTGCCTCCCTTCAGAAAGCTCAAACTGGCGCTGGGCGCATGGTTTAACTATCGCAAAGCATGATCGCTACCGCGTCTACTCACCGTAACATTGCGATCATCGGTGCCGGGCTGGCTGGCGTGTCTGCAGCGCTCAGGCTGTTGCAACATGGCCACCAGGTGTGTGTGTTTGAAGCCGCACCACAAGCAGGCGGCCGTGCACGTGGCGTCGCTCATGACGCCACCACCTTGGATAACGGCCAACACCTGTGTATAGGCGCTTATCGCGCTACGCTGACTTTGCTGCAAGAGGCCCACATAGAGACAGAACAAGTGTTTATGCGCCTGCCACTGGCCCTGCATATGCACAATGGTGGTCAGCGCATGTCATTGGTCACGCCCACATGGCTCCCTGCCCCGCTACATTTATTATGGGGCTTACTCAGTGCGCGAGGATTGGATTGGCAGAGCAAATGGCGCGCAATCTGCTGGATGCAGCAACTCAAGCAACAGGCATTTGCACTGCCTCATGATTGCACCGTTGCCGCCTTGCTGACGCAAGGTCAGCAAACATCTTTCGCGATTAGCACTTTGTGGGAGCCTCTCTGTTTGGCGGCGCTGAATACACCGATTACCCTGGCCAGCGCACAATCTTTTCTCAATGTGCTACGCGATAGCTTCCAACACCATCGCCAGGACAGTGACTTTCTGGTGGTCAAAACAGATTTATCCAGCGCGTTGATACAGCCACTGCTACAGCGGATTAAAACATTGGGTGGTGAAGTGAGGCTGCGCACCCCTGTCACCGCGATACAATCCAAGGAAGACAGCTGTGAAGTATCGACAGCGACAGGCACAGAAACATTCGACAATGTGATTATTGCAGCAGGCCCGCATCAACTCAAAACCATCGTCGGTGAACTGCCATCCAGCCCGGCATTCGACTATCAGCCAATTACCACGGTTTACCTGCAATACGGCGTCGAAACGCGCTTGCCTTACCCCATCATGGGTTTATGCCATGGCCTGGCACAATGGGTGTTTGACCGCGGACAATGTTGCGATCAGCCAGGATTACTCGCTGTAGTCATCAGTGCGCATCCGCCACTCATCGCCGATAAAGCCGCCTTGGTGAAGCAATCTATTGATGAAATCAACCAGGCGCTATCTGCTTATCAGATGTCACTGCCTACGCAACCCCAGTGGTCGCAAATCATCACCGAAAAGCGCGCCACTTTTAGCTGCACTCCAGACTTGCCACGCCCGGCGACGCGCACCTCTAACCCGCAAATATTTCTGGCCGGTGACTATATCGCCGGGCCCTACCCGGCTACCATTGAGGGCGCGGTCACCAGCGGCTTCGCGGCCGCGCAGGCGATCATAAGCGGCGTATAACCGTTAACCTGCCGAATCTTTGCACACGACCGCCAGGTGATTATTCGCTGGCCGGTAAATACCATCCCCGCTATCAGGAAAACTCTCTTTAAAAGACAACTGTTTGTCCACCTCATAACCCTGTGAACATAACGCACCCGCCTTGGACTGGCACTGCTCCCATGTCGTATTGAACTCGCTGCACGTCAGTGTATAACCCATCTTGCCTTGTTGCGTCGTATATTGGTGAGGAGTCACGCTGGCACATGCAGACACGATCAGTGGTAAAAGAAAAATGATTTTTTTCATTATTTTTGCTCCTGATGTATTTTTTATTCAGTGTCATCTTATTGTCACACCCATGTGATAATCGACACCCAGTTTCGGCAAGCACTTGTTGCGAATAGTTGCATGAAGTTTTTGTGACTAAATGGCCGCGCAGTGGCGCAAAACATGGGTAACTTTCCCCTGTATCGAAGTCGCTACAAATTGCTACAAAACCCCACCCGTTTGTAACTGACAATCCCGCCCCCGTTTTTTATACTGCATGCATCGTTCATCGCAGAAAGGCAATCACCGTGAAATACGCCACCGTGATGACCACAGGTTTGCTCGTCAATATATCGATTTTTGCATCAGCTATGCCGTCTACAGAAAGCTATGCTGAATTGATGGATAACAAACAACGCATTATTAAACAACTAGCTAAGCAGGTGGAATGTGTCAGATTAGCCAGTGATGACCAGGCGCTACGCGCATGCCAGGCGACATTAACGCGTGTAGAAGTAAATGTGATGGATAAAACGGCGAAGAATGCCCAAAAGTTAAAAACTGACAATCCGAAACAAACTGAGTTTTTTTAATGATTTAGCCTAAATACAGGCTCACAACCGCTTCCCTGTGGCTGTCCTCCCTCTTCTGGGCAGCCTCACTCTCTGGCAACGATTGCATTCCCGGCAGTCGTTGCCATTTTTTTATGCGCGCAGCACGTCTATCGCTTGCTCTAACCGGTCCACCGCATCAATATGCAAACCAGCTACACCGCCTTTGGGGGCATTGGCTTTGGGGATAATCGCATGCGTAAATCCCAGCTTGGCCGCTTCTTTCAGGCGCTCTTGCCCACGCTGCACCGGGCGCACCTCCCCTGCCAGGCCGACCTCACCAAACACAATCAGCTTATTGGCCAAGGGCTTGTTTTTAAGTGAAGAGACAATGGCCAGCAATACCGCCAGGTCAACGGCGGGTTCACTGATTTTGACGCCACCAACCGCGTTGATAAATACATCCTGGTCGAAACAGGCCACACCTGCGTGCCTATGTAATACCGCCAACAGCATAGCCAGGCGGTTTTGCTCCAGGCCGACACATAAGCGCTTGGGATTAGGTGCATGCGCGGTATCTACCAGCGCCTGAATTTCAACCAGCAAAGGACGCGTGCCCTCTTGGGTGACAGTAATACAAGAGCCAGGAACGGGCGACTCATGATGCGATAAAAACAAGGCCGAAGGATTGCTGACCTCGCGCAAGCCTTTTTCGGTCATGGCAAATACGCCCAACTCATTCACGGCGCCGAACCGGTTTTTAAAGGCGCGGATCAAGCGGAAACTCGAATTCTGGTCACCTTCGAAGTAAAGCACGCTATCGACAATATGCTCCAGCACGCGCGGCCCAGCGAGAGAACCTTCCTTGGTGACATGGCCCACCAGGATCATGCTGATGCCCAGTTGCTTGGCAATGCGCGTGAGTTGCGCACTGCATTCACGCACTTGTGCCACAGACCCCGGGGCCGACTGCAAGGCCTCAGAATACACGGTTTGAATTGAATCGATCACGACTACATCTGGCTTGTGCTGTTGCAGCACCTGGCTGATTTTTTCCAGGTTGATCTCGGCCAGCACATCCACCTGGCTGGCATCCAGCCCCAGGCGATGCGCACGCATGGCAATCTGCTGCGCAGACTCTTCACCACTGATATAAAAAGATTTCAGGCTCTGCGAGACCTTGCACACGGTTTGCAACAAGAGCGTAGATTTACCAATCCCGGGGTCACCGCCAATCAGCACCACGCCACCAGCTACCAAACCGCCGCCCAATACACGGTCAAATTCGGCAATACCGGTTGCCTGCCGCGACACATCCTGCGCCTCGACATCGGCCAGTTTCTGCAGTTGCGCCGTCGGTGCCAGGCTGGCAAAGCGGCTTTGCGTCACTGCCTCAGGCACAGTTTCTACCAGCGTATTCCATGCATTGCAGCTCGGGCACTGCCCTTGCCATTTAGGCTCAGACGCACCACATTCGGTGCAGGTATATTGTGTTTTTGCTTTAGCCATGAATTTTAAAAGGCACCCTGGCCGTGACTGCACATAACAATTCGTAGCCTATGGTACCGCTGGCATGCGCAACCTCATCTACCGGCACTTGCTCACCCCATAACTCGACCGCACTGCCGATGGCAGCCTGTGGAATATCGCTAATATCTGCTGCCAGCATATCCATCGAGACCCGCCCCAATGTGCGGGTTAAATGACCGGCTACGGCAATGGGCGTGCCCGTGGGGGCATGTCGTGGATAACCGTCCGCATAGCCGCAAGCTACGATCCCCACGCGTGTGGGTTTGTCTGCGGTAAACAGGCTGCCATACCCCACGCTCTCACCCGCGGCAATTTCCCGTACGGCAATCAAGCCTGACTGCAATGTCATTACCGGTTTCAAGCCAAGGCTGCTGGCTGATTTTTCAGCCACAGGCGTCGCACCATACAGCATAATGCCAGGGCGCACCCAGTCTGCATGTGTGTGTGACTGCTGCACAATGGCCGCAGAATTGGCCAGCGAGCGTGCATAGGAGGCTGGCATCATCTGCGCCACGACTTGCATGGCAGCACGCGTGCCATCGGCCACATCCGCGTTGGCGAAATGCGTCATCAATATCAGTTCACGCACATTCGCTGAACTGGCCAACTGCTGTAATGCGTGACCGTACTCATGCGGCTGAAAGCCCAAACGGTGCATACCACTATCCAGCTTCAGATACACCCGCAGCGGAATATTGGGGGCACTTTCCAGAACCCACGCCAACTGGGCTTGATGAGAGACCACCGTATCCAGATGATAGCGGTCAACTAGGGTCATCTCCTCAGCCGAGAATACGCCTTCCAGCAATAGAATCGGATGCTGGTAACCAGCATCGCGCAAGGCAATCGCCTCACTGATGTTGAGTACGGCAAAGGCATCTGTTTCCTTCAGTCCACGCGCGGCATTGAGCAGGCCGTGGCCATAGGCATTGGCCTTGACGACGGAAATGACTTTGGATTGCGGCGCATAGCGCCGGACTTGCGCCAGGTTATGCGCCAGCGCAGCTTCTGAAATATGAGCAATAATAGGACGCATATATAATGCCAGCCAGATTAATACTCGTCAGGCATATACGCGGCGTTGGCGTAATCCATAAAGCGGGTATGCGCACCCATAAAGGTCAGGCGCACACGACCAATCGGGCCGTTACGTTGCTTGGCGATAATGATTTCGGCCGTGCCTTTTTCAGCACTGTCCGGGTTGTAGTACTCATCCCTGTACACGAACATGATCAAGTCGGCATCCTGTTCAATCGCGCCAGATTCGCGCAAGTCACTCATGACCGGACGCTTGTCCGGACGCTGGTCCACACTGCGGTTTAACTGCGAAATCGCAATTAATGGCACGTTTAATTCTTTAGCCAAAGCTTTAAGCGAGCGCGAGATTTCTGAAATTTCTGTCGCCCGGTTTTCACCCTGGCGGCCAGCTGGTGAACTCATCAACTGCAAATAGTCGATCACGATCAGGCCTAGCTCGCCAGTCTGCCTATGCAAACGACGCGCACGGGCGCGCACGTCAAAGCTGCTTAAACCAGCGCCTTCATCGATATAAATCGGCGCTTCGTTGAGTTTGCCTAGGGCAGTGGTCAGCTTTTCCCAGTCCTCGTCTTCGAGGTTACCGTTACGCATCTTATGCTGGTCCAGGCGGCCAATTGAACCAATCATACGCGTGGTCAGCTGTGTGGCGCCCATCTCCATGGAGAAAATGGCCACGGCTTTATTGGTCTCCAGCGCCACGTTTTCGGCAATGTTAATCGCAAACGCCGTTTTACCCATGGACGGACGACCGGCAATAATCACCATATCCCCGCCTTGCAGGCCAGAGGTCATGGAATCAAGATCGCTAAAGCCAGTCGGGATACCCGTCACATCAGAATGATTTTCACGTGAATACAGGTAGTCAATACGGTCTGCCACTTGTGGCAGCAACACTTGCATGCCCAAAAAGCCCTGGCTCTTGCGGTTACCACCTTCAGCAATCTGGAAAATCTTGGCTTCGGCTTCGTCCAGCAATTGCTGTGCATTACGGCCATTCGGCAGATAAGCGCTTTCGGCAATATCGGTGCCGACAGTGACCAGTTGGCGCATGACAAAACGTTCATGCACGATTTCCGCATAGCGGCGAATATTGGCCGCGGTCGGCGTATTTTGTGCCAGCGCGCCCAGATAAGCGACACCACCCACGGTAGTCAATTCATTGCTGTTTTCCAGCGACTCAGCCACCGTTACAATATCAGCAGGCTGGTTGCGCTCAATCAAGCGCGCAATATGTTCATAAATCAGCTTGTGGTCGTGCTGATAGAAGTCCTGCGGGGCCAGGATATCGGCGATCTTGTCCAGCGCTTCATTGTCGAGCAACAGTCCGCCCAAGACCGATTGCTCAGCTTCGATGGAATGTGGAGGGAGTTTTAAGAATTCGAGTTGTTCATCAGCCATCTGGTGATTATACCGAAAAGCAGTCTGGCTTTTTGAGCTTTCAGGACAGATGAAAGATTAAAATACTTTAGCCACAGAGATCTCAGAGGACACAGAGAAAAATCTCATACACTATACTTGTAAGTTATCGAGTAACTTTATACAGCACGAGCCACAAACGCTGTGGGCTCTGTGGCTAAAAAGAAAAAAGCTACCGAAGTAGCCTTTTTCTTGTACTGCATGCAGAGGCTTGATTAAGCTTCTGGCGTCACTGTTACAGTGATGTCTACAACCACGTCGTGGTGCAGCGCAACGCTCACAGCGAAGTCACCGATGTTCTTCAGTGGGCCGTTTGGCAGGCGCACGTCAGATTTTTTCACTTCGTGACCTTGTGCTTGCAAGCCTTCAGCGATGTCCATGTTAGTCACGGAACCGAACAAACGACCATCAACACCGGCTTTTTGAGTCACAGTCAGGCTGAAACCAGCCAGTTTTTCGCCACGTGCTTGCGCAACGGCCAACAAGTCGGCTTGTTGTTTTTCCAACTCAGCGCGCTGTGCTGCAAAAACAGCTTTGTTTGCTTCTGTTGCACGTTTAGCTTTACCTTGTGGAATCAGGAAGTTACGGCCGTAACCGTCTTTCACTTTAACCACGTCACCCAATGAGCCCAGGTTTGCTACTTTTTCCAATAAAATTACTTGCATGTTGTTCTCCTAAGCCGCCAATTAACCTGGGTGTTTGTCTGTGTAAGGCATCAGCGCCAGGAAACGCGCGCGTTTAACCGCGGTTGTCAGTTGACGTTGGTATTTAGCCTTGGTACCAGTCATACGGGCTGGGATGATTTTGAAGTTTTCAGAAACGAAATCTTTCAACAGATCTACGTCTTTGTAATCAACTTCTTTGATGCCTTCTGCGCTAAAACGGCAGTAACGGCGACGTTTGTACATATCTCTTGCCATTTGAAACTCCTTAAATTCTTTAATACTGTATTCGCTGTAATTCTTGTATATGCAGTACCACTTGTGTGCTTTTTGCACTGCGCTGTGCCAAAAACCCTTTGACTTTGATGTGATCGCCGCTTTGCAATGGCAGATTGGCCTTTTCACCAATCAGCACCGCAGGTAATAGACACTGCACTTTCCGATTCAGGCCAGCTTCGCTTTGCTCTGAATCATGTTGCAATTGCAATCGCAACAAGGGTAAGCCTGCCGGTGTGTAACGCAACGCTTCAATAGATTGAATGGTTGCCGCAATCACCAGCGTATTCACAACACTTAAGCAGCAGCCTCGGTGGTAGCAGCAGGTGCGTCACCAACGATGGTTTTGGATTTTTCCTCTTTCATCATTGGGCTTGGTGCTGTGACTGCTGTTTTCGTCGCGATTGTCAGGTGACGTAATACAGCATCGTTAAATTTGAAGCCGTGTTCCATTTCTTCCAGCACTTCCTGGCTCACTTCGATGTTCATCAACACGTAGTGGGCTTTGTGTACTTTTTGAATTGGATAGGCAAGTTGACGACGGCCCCAGTCTTCCAAACGGTGGATGTTGCCGCCATTGCCAGTGATTTGAGCGCGGTAACGCTCGATCATTGCTGGCACTTGTTCACTCTGGTCAGGGTGAACAATAAACACGATTTCATAGTGTCGCATGAGATTTCCTTGTGGTTATTAGCCACCTTCAGAACCAATCAACGTTTGCTGAGAGCATACATTGCTTGCGATCAAAGTGTGGCAAGGTTGCAAAGCACGCGATTATAAACCGGATTTCATGCTGCAATCAAGGACTTATTGCTTTTTGGGCGGATTCTCTAGCGTCTTGTCTTCTTTTGGCAGGTAATAAGGGTCAGACACATAGCCCGGCCCTTTCATAATAATGATCACGATCAGGCCGATGGTCATGGCGCCAATAAAAAACCAGAAGGTAAACAGCAAACCAAGAAACATGGCCGTACGTTCAACGTCACGTGTCAGCAAGTCGCCATGCTGCCACCAGGCATGCACTAACGGTGTGGCAAACACCAGAGTGCCCAGCAGCCACCATTTAGGCAGTTTTTTCAACAACTGCCACTCTTTATGACTGGGATAACGTACACCATTTGGAAGTTTATTTAATCTACCCATGTGTTTCCGATCCAACCCACGCATCCATACGATTATTTACCTTTGCATTTTAACGCAAGTATGACCCTGTTTTAAAAGGAAAAATTCAAGACCTGACAGCAATTGATTTATATCAAGCATATTTTCCGTCATCCACAGAGACTATCATATTAAAGAAGCTGCAAATTACGCCGTAAAACCCTTGAGACCATAAAGACACAGCGGGCAAAGTTCGCCCTGCGCAAGAATAACTTGAGGTAACTGCATGCTGGTACAAAAAAAACAAACCCATTGGGAAGGCATCCTGCAGGCCATACAGAACTCGTATGCGATCAAACGCCATATTGAATTCTTTAACTGGCTGAAACAAGACATTCATCCGCTGATGCGGCACGATGTATTGTTGGCGGCATGGGGTGACTTTAGCAGTGGCGAACTACATTTTGATGTGTCGTCTTCCTTGCCGGAAGCGTCCACACAACGTTTGCTCGAAGACTCTGCCATTGTGAATTACCTGATGTGCAATCTCTATAAGCGCTGGGTAGAAAATGACGACAAGTGGTATGTCATTAATCGCTTTGACGCCAGCGGCATCCATGCGCAATCCCCTAACCCGTTTACACAGCAACTGCTTAAGATGCACTCTTTAATGGTGTACGGTGTGCGCGATACCCGGGGTAAAGCCGATTGCATCTATGTCTTTTTTGATCGCACCAAAGAGTTTACTGTGCCAGACCAGATGCTGGGCATGATCATGCCACACCTGGATGCCGCTATCCGCCGTGTTGGCCATCTGGCACCGGTGGTTAAAGATGAAGACTTGCTCGATAACATGGCGCAAGGCGGACTGTCTGACCGCGAGCAGGAAATCTTGCATTGGGTACGCAGTGGTAAAACCAATTTCGAAATCGGCATGATCCTGAATATCAGCGCCAATACGGTCAAAAACCACCTCAAACGTATCTTTCAGAAACTGGATGTGTCTTGCCGGGCACAGGCTGTGGCGAAAACAGGTATGCCTGTGGGTGCACGAAAACCGAGTTAGCAGCCCTTATGATGCTTGAGAGTTGAAAGCAGAACTCACTAAAATAAACTGGCAACAACTATAAAAAAAGCGCACTCATAAGTGCGCTTTTTTACTGAAAGAAATTAAATTATGCTTTTCTACGACTTGCAACAAAACCCATTAAAGCCAGGCCAATCATCAAGATTGCATTTACTTCTGGTTCAGGCACGGTGGTAGTGGATACTGAACCACCAGCAAGGATTGGGTAAGAAGTACCAAGATATGAATAGCTGGCTGAGAGAATTCTTATCGTCCCGCCATTAGCCAAAGAGTTCTCAAAGATAAATCCACTACTTTCACCAATCTGATCAAAAAAAGCCACATCCGACGCGCTGTTAGTGATTGCAGAAGTGAAATGGAACGGCCCCGTTGGACCTGTGCCTGTCTGGATTTGATAAAAATCAACAGAGGTTACCTGATTCAGGACATCATCAAATTGGAAAGTACCAGAGGGAGAGTAAGAGTTCCCGCCACCAAAGTCAAAATATGAGCCAGCATCAAACGTATATGTAAACACTGCTGCATTTGCAGAAACGCTTAACATCAGAGAAACTGACAATAAAAATAATTTTAATTTATTCATTACCCCCCCTAAAAAGATTAAAAAACAGCCGCCAGACATTACCATACTTCTCAAGCAAACGATATATCCATACAGGCAACAACCACCCTAATCAATCTTCCCCCGCCCGGTAAAGCGCTGGATATCCCGCATCTGCCGTTTGGTAGGACGTCCCAGACCACGGTCACGCTCGGCAAATTGATCAGCGCCCGTTTCCTGCGCCTGCTGACGCACACGCTGGCTTTCATCTGTTTCGCGATAGAGCAGCGCGGCTTCAGGCGCACCGCGGCGCACATTGCTTAACGCCAGCACTTCTACTTCAATCTGCATATCCTTATTTTTGATGCTGACGCGCATGCCTGGCTTCATTTCCCGTGCACTCTTGGCGCGGTCACCATCAATACGCACCTTGCCGCCATCGACCGCTTCTGCGGCCAGACTGCGGGTTTTAAAAAAACGGGCAGCCCACAACCATTTATCCAAACGACAACCATCGTCTTTTTCTGGTGGCGCTTCCTGTTTACGGTGATGCGTACGTGGCATAAAACTTAGAGATTAAGATGATTGTCTTGATGTTGCTGGAAATAAGCCATGCGTGCCTGATTACGTTCCAGGGTATGACGGTAACTGGCCAATGCGCTTTGCGCACGTGCCATCAGACTGTCACCCGCATAGGTGCCATCCGCCTCTTGCGTGCCTGCTTCACACTCGGTGAGGTGCGCAATCCCTTCCAGCACATGGTCGATAGCAATAATTTTAAACATGCCATTATTGACCGCGGTCACCACGCTTTCATCCAGTATCAGGTGGCGCTGGTTGCGTTTGGGGATAATCACCCCCTGCTCGCCATTCAAGCCCAGCGCTTCACAGACGCGGAAATAGCCTTCAATCTTCTCGTTGATGCCTCCAATCGGCATCACTTCACCAAACTGATTCAGCGCGCCGGTGACGGCCATGCCTTGTTTGATTGGCAAGCCAGTCAACGCAGACAGCAAGGCAAACAGCTCGGCACAGGACGCTGAATCGCCTTCGACACCGTTATACTCCTGCTCAAATACCAGCGAAGCACTCAAGCTCAACGGCGCCAGCGCCCAAAAACTGGCACTGAGCCAGTTTTGCAGAATATAAATGCCTTTGTCATGCGTGGGGCCACTCATATTCACTTCGCGGTCAATGTTAATCACCCCACTGCGGCCTGGATAACAACGGGCGGTAATACGGATAGGCGAACCAAAACTGGCATCCCCCAGCTCGATATGGGTCAGGCCATTGACCTGGCCAACCACGTTGCCATGGACCTGAATCAGCAACTCGTTATCAATAATGGAGTCACGAATCTGCGCCTCAAAGAACTGCTGGCGTAGCAAGCGTGCGGACAGCGCTTGTTTCACATGCACATCAGTAATCAGGCGTGCATCGTCGGCAACCGCCGCACTTTCGTGCATCAACTGGTCCAGATGCGCAAAGTGCGTACTGATACGGCCCTGGTCCTCTTCCAGCCTATGCATAAACTGCAGCAACACATTCACCGCCGCACCGCTAAAATGAGACAGCGCTTGCTGCTGGCATTTGCGTGCAATGTAACCGGCGATCCAGGCATAGTTATCCAGCGTGGCCGTGACGCGATCTTCGAACTCAACTTTAATGGGGAAAAAATCAAAGAAATCCGGTTGTGCTTCCAGGCAATCGTAATAATCTTCGCGGCTGGCAATCATGACAATTTTCACATGTACCGGCAGCGCAGCGTGGCGGTTACCACCGGCGCCTTGCTGGGCGTGATTGGCCCAGTCTTCAATCTGCACTTCACGATTACGCATCAGGCGATACAGCTTCTCCAGCAAGGCGCTGCCATTGCCTTCATCCTGCATCAAATCACGCAAATGCAGCAGCAACATCCCGCCATCGGCCTGATGCAAGCTACCGGCGCGCAAGCGTAAAAATTCCGGCCATTGCGCCGCCTCGCCCACGGCTGTTTCCAGCATGCCAAACAAGGCTGCAAAACCAGGGTCTTTTTCCTCAACCACAGGCTGTTTGACACCTGATGTCAGGTTAGCGCGCTGATCCACCAGCAAATTGACGCGAAAGCGTGACAAGAAACTATCGTTGATAATACTGTCCGAGCCATTGTCGCCATCATTTCCTACTTGCTGCCAGGCTTGCAAATAGGCCAGCACTTCCGGTTTGATAATATTAAAGAATGACGACAATTTGGCACTGCTTAACTGTGAGCGCAGGCCATCCACACGCTCTTCCAGCCAGGTTTCGGCTTTAGACAGATTGACCTGGCCGCTGGCATCAAGCCATTGCTGCATTTCAGCAATCAGCCCTTTGATAAAAGAGTCCATGACCGTACGCAACTGTGCACCCAGCCCAGCGGGTAATTTGATATAGTTCACGCAAGCCTGCTGGCTAAAGTCATACAGCGCCACCAGGTCCGTCAGCGAACTATCAATGCCAGTGACTGCGGATGCTTTCATCGCCGCCATGGTTAACCCGGCCCGGCCAGAGCCTGGGGTGCCCAGCACCAGCACATTGCTGCCAGCCTGCTGCAACGACAAACCCATCATCAATGTTTTTTGTGCTTCGGGCTGCAGTTTCCAGCCGTAATCGTTGAGACCCAAATCCGCAGCGTCCAGTAGCTCTTCGGTAGATTCAAACGACATGGGTGACAGTTTGTAAGAAACAGTCATTTCATTGGGACTCAGTACTTGCATCATTTAGGCAGTTTCCACTGTTGTTTTGCTTGTTCATCAGATGCACGGGCTTCTACCCAGTGCTGACCAAAATCACCAACTTCTTTTTTCCAGAAAGGCGCTTCGGTCTTTAAATAATCCATCATAAAAGCGCAAGCCTCAAACGCCGCTTGCCGATGCAAGCTGGTCGCCGCCACCAGCACAATCTGCGCCTGCGCCGTGAGCGAACCGACGCGATGTATCAAGCGGATGCCGAGCAATGGCCAGCGCTGCGTGGCCTGTTGCGCAATCTGCTGCAAGGCTTTTTCGGTCATGCCCGGATAATGTTCGATCACCATTTCGCTCACTTGGCCGTCAGTGGTCACATCGCGCACCAAGCCGACAAAATTAACCAGCGCCCCCGCCTGCGGCGTGGCCGCTCTCAACTGTTGCAACTCGGCGCCGACATCAAAATCGCCAGGCTGCACAGACACTTTGAGATACATGACTTCGCTCAAACTATCCTCCGGTCACCGGCGGGAAAAACGCCACCTCATCGCCCTCATCAAACGTCGCCATGTCATCAACCAGTTCATGGTTAATCGCGGCACGTACCACACCGCTGCCATCAAACAGTTTCTGCCAGGTCGCGCCACGGCCAGATAACCATGACTTAAGCGCGATGATGGTCTCCACCTCTTCTGGCAACACGACATCCTCAGATGAGTAATTCACAACCTCTTTGATGCGGGCGAAATATAAAATGGTGATCTTCATGGGTTGTTCTTTCCGGCCTCGTCTAATTCATCCAGCATGTCCAGCGGCTCCAGGCCGGCGGTCTGCGCCAATTCCACTTTTTCAATCTGGGCAAAACGCCTGGATATTTTCTGGCTGCTGATATGCACGTCCTGCGCGTTTTCATGCGCCTGGCGGATATTATCGGCCAGTTTCTTCATGCGGGTATCGAAACGGTCAAAATCTTTACTCAGTTTGCCCAGTTCGTCTTTAATAATATGCACTTGCTTGCGCATCTCAACATCTTTGAGCACGGCGCGAGCCGTATTGAGCACGGCCATCAAAGTCGTCGGCGACACCAGCCATACGCGCTTTTGCATGGCGTAATCCACCACATCGCCATGGTAGGCATGAATCTCGGCAAACACCGCTTCGGCGGGAATAAACATCACGGCACCATCTGACGTTTCGTTGGCGATGATGTATTTGCTGCTGATATCGTCGATATGTTTCTTGATATCGGCCTTAAACAATTTAGAAGCCTGCGCCTGCACCAGTTCGCCAAGACTGCTATCGATCATGCGGTGGTAATTTTCAAGCGGAAACTTGCTATCCACGGCGACGGTGCCGGTGGGTTCAGGCAGGAACAAGGCACAATCGACGCGCGCGCCATTGCTGAGCGTATGCTGCATGGCAAAACTGTTTACTGGTAACACATTGCGCACCAGGCCTTCCAGTTGCACCTCACCATAGGCACCACGACTGCGTTTGTCGCCTAGCAACTCCTGCAAGCTCACCATATTGACACTAAGGCCATCGATTTTCTTTTGCGCCTCATCAATGGTGGCCAGGCGCTCCATCACGCTAACAAAAGTCTCGTTGGTCTTTTTAAAGCCCTCTTCCAGGCGAATAGACACCTTGCCACTCATTTCTTCCAGGCGGCCATCGACCACTTTGGTCAGCGCTTCAATGCTTTGGGTCAGGCTTTGAGTGGTGGTTTGCAAAGCAGTTTTCAGCAGGTTCTGCTGCAACATGCCCTGTTCGGACAAGCCGTTACGCAAACTCAAGCTGAGTTGCTCACTGCTCTGGCTTAAATGGTCGCGCTGCGCCACTTGCAAGGCTTGCATGGCTTCACGCGTCGCCGTCAGTTCTTGCGACAATTGCGCGCGCAAACGGTCTTGCTGATCTGCATTCAGGCTTTGCAAGCGATCGGCCAATTGATTCAGTGACTGATGCATCTCGCTCATCATCAAGCGATGTTTTTCTTCAAGCTGCTGGGAAAGTAATTGCGCCAGTGCCTGTTGTGCAGTGTGTTGCTGTGTGCGCCACTGCCAGACCAGCATGGCAATCACCAGCAGCAAGAGGAGTAACTGAATAATTTGTAGCGTCATGGCGGCATTATAGCCGATGACCGTGTACGCCACATCGGCTCGCAGCAAATTCGGCTGCGAGGATGCGGGTGTATTGAAGCAACAATTAAGCTAAAACATTAATGTTCATGCGCATGTAAACCAGGCGCGCCGTGGGCTTTAGCCAGCCATTGCATTTCCGAAGGATTGTGCTCCATATCGCCCAGGTCGGCATAATCCACATGCTGGTAATTGCTGAGTGCCGTCAGTGACGTACCTGGCGCGATTTCTACGGCCTGCTCAGACTTGGCAGCTGGTTGCAGCGATTGCAACTGGATGCTCACCGTGTGCTGCGGGTAGGTATAAGCGATTTTATAAGGTAATTTTAATGCCGGAATCCACCATACTTCGCTGCGGATGCCATCGCCTAAAGTACCCACATATTTCTCTACCGGGTAGCCATATTGCGTGGCAGACGCTGCGTCTACTTTCTGCAAGCTGGCCAGTTCGCTATCTGTCACCAACTGTGATTTCAGTTGCCAGAACTGTTCATCGGTTTTGATGGACAACAGTTTCAAATCGACATCGGCATAATCAATGGCGCGGCGCTCGTCATGCATCAAATACACATAATTCATTTGCCCGGCTGGTTTTTTCAACCACAGGCTGCTGTGATGTGCGGGCTCACCGTTTTGATACAGATTGCGTATCTCCACCTGATTGGTGTCACGCATCAGCCACCATTGCACATGTTTGGCCTCTTCTGCCTTGCACGGCGAGGCGCACTGCACCGTTTCATAACGCGCATTCACCACGTCATCTGCCATGGCAACAGCACTCATGAATAACAGTGCCAGACATCCAGCGGATTTTTTCAATATCATGTTTTTCCATTCCAACCAAAGGGATCAGGGCAGCTTCAAGCTGCCCTGCCATTACTCACTATTTACCAGCGTACTGCAATTTAGAAGCCAAACGCATCTTTCATCACTTGGTAGATATAGCTCTGCTCTTGCACACCGTGTACCAGGTAGGCTTTAGGGCCAATGGCGTAAATCGCTACCTCTTCACCGGCGTGGGTTTCTGAGCTCAGTGGTACCAATGCTTCCTGATGGAAATCAGGATCTTCAGTGTCCACACCAGACATATCCACGACACGACCTGCAGCGATAGACTCGTTATACACAGCATCGCCTGGAGAGTTAACGTGGTAGCCTGGGCCGTTGGCAAAACTCACAGTAGTGTAAGGCTTGCCATCTGCTGCCAGCGTTGGTGTGGTTTTGCCTGGCTCAACCACTTTACCCAAAATCGGGTTACCACGTTTTGGATAACCGCCAATGGTCAAAGTGTGGCTGTGGTCAGCCGTCACAATGATCAGGGTGTCGTTCAGGTTCACCTTGGACGCTGCTTCACGCACCGCATCAGACAATGCCACCGCATCCTTGAATGTACGATAGGCGTTACCGGCATGCGAAGCATGGTCGATACGACCGCCTTCTACCATCAGGAAATAACCGTTCTGGTTTTTCTTCAGGATATCGATCGCTTTACCCGTCATGTCAGCCAGTGATGGTTCGCCAGCGATGTCATTCGGGCGGTCTTGCTCATACTCCATATGGGATGGATTGAACAGGCCCAGCACTTTGTTCGTGGTCACTGGATTCAAAGCATTAAATGCAGTCTGGTTTTCGATATACACGCCACCAAACTTGCTCACGTACTCTTGTGTCAGGTTACGGCCATCAGTACGGCGGCCTTTGGTGCCTTCGATATCGGTAATGCTGTTAGGCAGGAAGTAGCTACGGCCACCACCAAACACCACGTCAATGCCATCACCGATTTTGCCGTTGCCAAAGTTATCAATCAGTTGCGCAGCGATGTCTTTCACACCATTGCTGGCAGCCGCGGCAGACAGGTTTGCATTCGCTTCCCAGTCACGGTTAG
This sequence comes from Methylophilus sp. UBA6697, assembly GCF_002454655.1. Lineage (NCBI taxonomy): Bacteria > Pseudomonadati > Pseudomonadota > Betaproteobacteria > Nitrosomonadales > Methylophilaceae > Methylophilus > Methylophilus sp. UBA6697. Next base: position 225,150 of record NZ_DKJH01000003.1, on the reverse strand, counting down.
AGATATGCGCGTAAGTGGCTGCTGGTGTGGCGTGTGTGATGCGTGCAGTTGAAACCACACCAGTGGATTTGCCAGCCTGCTCTGCTTGCTCAAGCAATGTCGTCACTTTGTTAGCGTTCAATACTGTTGGGCTAGGCTCATTACGCGCCACAGACTGGTTAAGTGACAAAATACCATCGTTGGTTTTTACACCAGAAATCATGGCCGTCATGGTTGGTGCAGAGTCAGCCGTTTGCTGGTTGGTAGAATATGTTTTAGACAAGGCAACATATGGGAACTCTTCAAAAGACAGCTTATGACGTTCGCCATCAATGCCTTTCAGTTGACCTTCAAAAATACGCGCGCCAGTCACGGTAGAGATACCCATACCGTCACCCACGAACAAAATCACGTTTTTCGCTTTTTTGGCATTTGGTACCAGCTTCTTGCTGTCATTCAGGCTGGCAGCGCCATCGTTCAGCCAGAACTGGGCATCCTCAGCCATCGCCGCGTTAGAAAGCAGTTGTGAGCCCAGCAGCATGGCGACCATGGCCGTGCGTTTCAAGTTAAACAGTTGCATGTTGATTCCTTTATCAGCTTTTAATATTGTATGTTATGAATAACGACGACGCATCACCGCCGCAATGATGCCCAGGCCAGCCAGCATCAAGGCATTGGTATCCGCCTCAGGTACAGATGAAACGGCTTGCAGACTGACGTTATCAACGCCCAGTTGCAATGAACTCTGGTTGGCTACGGTGGCAAAGCGCAACACATAGCTGCCACCAGCAGCCAGGCTGGAAGACAAGTCAAACTGGTAGTTGATATAGTTATTGACTGCCAGGCTGCCGTTAGCACCGCCCACATACAGGGTTTGCAAGATATCTGCGCTATCGGTCGAGAACGGGTCACTGCCAGCCTTTAGCAAGTCCACACGCACATGCTGGTTAGGATGATCGGTCGCATCCACGCTGTAATCCAGGCCAGCGGCATCAATCTCAGTCGTCGCATTCTGGTTATTGACAAACATCTGGAACGACAAGGTCGCCTGACTCACGGCAGCCGTAGTGAAAGATTGGTACAACACATTGCCAGCCAGGCCGTAGTTATCCAGCAAGCCATAATAGCTGCCCTGATAAGCCCCTGCAGTGGCATTGCCTGTCACTTCTGACACATTGCCTGATTGTGACAATACGCTGCCGAAAAAGCCTTGCTCGGCCACTTGCCAGCCAGAAATGTCGTAGCTATCTACGCCCTGCACTTCGAAACCACCGTTTTGAATCAATTCGGCAGCTTGTGCCTGAGTCAGCATGGCTGTGCCCAGCAAACCTGCCATTAGCCAAGATTTAAGTTTCATTCTGAATTCCTCTCTTAAGTACACTTACGATGTCGCTCACTGTTTTTAAACACAGGGCCTGCGCACTGTGTCGCTTTGAGCATTCTTGAGAAACTGTATGTCAGAAAGTTTTCACTGGCATGAAGCTTATATGACGGGCCTGACTACGCCGATTGAGAGTGACCGGAAATAAAAAAGAAAAAACCCCGCATTGGCGGGGCTATAAAGAGACTTTAAACTTGAAAAACACAACACAATGACATAAAGGCATCCTGGATGCTGACAATCAATCAAACAAACATCTAAAACAAATTCAGATTTAAGTAGATGATGATCGCTGCGTCTTTGTGATGTTGCTAGAATACTGACGACGGCTCATGGTCACAATGACCCATTCGGGTCATCTGACATAAAGATCAAGCGAAGCACAAGCAAAGAATAATAAGGGAGCGATATGTTAAAACTCAAATTGATGCTGGGCTTTTGGCTGGCCAGCCTGACCCGCAAGCTAAAGAATAACTTTTACCTCTATCTGGCCCTGTTATTCAGTGTGATGATCTTGCTCGATGCGGCTGTATTTCACGTCGGCCAGAATATGCGCGACAAAGCGTTTGACCTCATGGTCAAAAACCGTATCCTCAAACCGGCAGCTGATCAGAGCATTGTCATTATTGATATCAATGAAGCCAGCCTGGACGCCATGGCCAAGGAATATGGCCGCTGGCCGTGGCCGCGCCAGGTGATCGGCGAACTGGTGGAAAATATCCAGCAGCAACAACCGAAAGCCATCGTCTTTGATATTGTGTTTTCGGATGCCGACGTCTACAACCCGGACAGTGACAGCTACTTTAATGATGTGATTAGCGAATGCCAGCACTGCTTCTTTCCATTGCTGCGCCTGGACGCCAGCCAGGATAGCCAGAGCCAGCTGAAGTATGCGCAAATTCCTGGGCTGGTCGCAGCAACCGATGCGGACAAACAAGCCACGTTTGCCGCAATTCCACCTTATTTCAAAGGTGCCTGGAAGCCAGGTCGCCTGGGCACGCATAATGTGTACCCGGATAACGATGGCGTGGTGCGCCAATACCGCATGCGCCACCAGGATAGAGGCTGGACCTTACCCGCGCTGCCACTGGTGGTTGCCAATGCCCAAGGGGAGATCAGCAATAATACGCCGGACGAAATGCTGCTTAACTGGCGTGGCAAACCGTTCACTTATGCCTACGTAAGCTTTAGCGACGTTTACCGCGACCTCACCAGTGCACAACCCAAGCGAGGCAAGGATGAGTTCAAGGATAAGATTGTCATCATTGGCTCCACCGCCCCCGCCCTGTTTGATATCAAACCCACCGCCATGGACAAGCAGTTTCCAGGTGTTGAAATCCTCGCCACGGCGCTGGATAACAGCCTGCACCAGGATTACCTCAAGGTCTGGCGCGGCAAGCTGCCTTATATCCTGCTGAGCTTTTTACTGGTGTGGCTGACGACGCTGGCGTTTTACTTCAAGATTGACCGCGACCGCTTTAACGGCGTGTTTACTGGTAGCCAGATTGGTTTGCTGGTGTTGTCTTACCTGGCGATCAACCTGTTTCATACCTATTTGGACCTGGCCGCGCCTATCTTCTGGGCCGTGGCTTATTTCGGTGTCGCCAAAATCTATGCGCTGGCCACCGACCGTGCACTGCAACGCTGGCTGGCATTTGGCCTGACCTCCAGCAGCAACGAGCTGGAAGTGCTGCTGATGCCGATTGCCATCGAAAGCCAGGAAACACTGGGCGATGCGGCTATGAAACGCATTCGTCGCGAAATTGAGCAAGCCTGCCGTGCGCCGACGCAGATCGATATCCTCACCGGCACGCAAAGCGGTATCTGGGGCCTGTTTGGCGATATGGTGATGGTCAGCTGGCAATATGCGCCGGAAGCAACTTACCGCGAGGCGGCACAACAAGATGCACAGCAACTATCGGCACAATTACAAGCATTAATTAATCAACTGAGTCTACCTGGCCAGCCCGTCGTGCGTTATGGGTCGCATCAGGGCAAGATTGCCAACAACGCATCACAACTGGCTGCACAGTGGCGCATCTTGTTTGCACAAGCCATGATACAGCTGGAGATGGCCGCTTTAAGTCATTCGGACTTATCTAGCGATCAAAGCACTACACATAACAACAATCAGGAGAACAAGGCATGATCAAAAAAAGCTTATTCTGGCTACTGACGGCATTCGCATGCAGTCAGGCAGTCGCAGCGGAGACCGGGGTCGCCCTCAAAGCAGACCAGTTACGGGCAGATACCTTTAGCGACGCCAAGGTCGTCGGCNNAAACCGGCTGGGTACGCTTGCTCACGGTTAAACGCAACAGCGCGGGCGGCAATAATGTCGCAGGCGTGGTCGGCGTGGCTACCGGCCGCAGTGGCACCGGAAAAGTCGTATCGACCACCGGGATCCGCGGCCTGAGTGCCGAAGACCTGAAAACGGCATCATTCAACGAAGCTGAAACCAAGAAGCTGGAAAGCTACACGGTGAACGCAGAAGACGCCAAGCAATTTGCCAGCAACGGCGGCCTCAGCAGCCATCAATATCCATACTTTACGGGAGGCGCGCAATGAACAAGACCTTAACACAAGCGATGGCACTTGCATTATGTAGCAGCCTGGCATGGGGCACCGCTTCTGCGCTAGACCTTAAAGGCGTACTCAAAGACGCCGTGAATGAGCAACTAGGCACCACCAACAAAACTGAAGCAGCCGCCACGACCACGTCACAAAGCACTCCGTCAGCGCAGGACAAGCTGGCCAATATCAACTGGAAAAATCCTAGCCGCGAAGACGAAATTGCAGTGGGCCGCAATGTCACCGGCACCATTCTCGGCGCTGCGCCCCTGGTCAATGACGCACAGTTACAGCAATATGTGAACAAAGTGGGGCGCTGGGTAGCCAGCCAGTCCGAGCGCGCAGACTTGCCCTGGCATTTTGGTGTCATTGAAAGCACAGATGTCAACGCGTTTGCCGCGCCAGGCGGCTATGTGCTGATTACCAAAGGTTTGTATCAACGCTTAAGCAGTGAAGCGCAACTGGCCGGTGTCCTGGGGCATGAGATCGCCCATGTGGTGCAAAAACACCACCTGAAAGTGATGCAGAAACAGGCCTTGCTGGATGCGGGCACCTCATTCTTAAAAGAGAAAATCAGCAAAAACAAACTGACCCAGCGCGCAGTCTCCACCGGCGCAGAAATCAGCGCCCGCAACCTGGATAAAAGCGCCGAATTTGAAGCGGACAGCATGGGCACAGTACTGGCTGCACGCGCCGGTTACGAAGCCTATGGCCTGGCAGAGGTGCTGCAGGACATGGAAACCATCAATACCAATGATGGCAGTGTCGCCCTGCTGTTCCAGACCCATCCACACCCGGACGACCGGCTGGCACAACTAAGCCAGGTCAGCGGCGACCAGATGGACAACATCAGCGGTGGCAAGACGCTTGAAAACCGCTTGTATAAGCTGAAATAAACACGGCTACAAATGAATAAGGCTCGCCATGGCGAGCCTTATTTTTTGATCAATCACAGCTGATTTTTATACCCAGTCGCGCGCCCTGCACTCACTCTTGATATAGGCATAATACACAGGTGCCGCCACGATGCCGGGCAAACCAAACGTTGCCTCCATCAGCAACATAGCCAGTAGTAACTCCCAGGCATAGGCGCGAATCTGGCCACCGACAATACGCGCATTGAGGAAGTATTCCAGCTTGTGGATCACAATCAAAAACGCCAGCGAGCCCATGGCCACCATAAATGAATGACTGGTGCTGACAATCACAATCACGGTATTGGAAATCAGGTTACCGATCACGGGCAACAAACCGACCAGGAAAGTGATGGCAATCATGGTTTTGGTAAACGGTAAATGGACACCACACAACGGCAAAATCACTGCGAGGTAAATCCCGGTTAGTGTCGCATTCACGGCAGAAATTTTCACCTGTGCAAATACAATATTCTTGAATGCCTGCGCAAACAAGGTGATGCGCTGCAACAGGCTTTGCGCAAACGGTTTATGATTGACCTTGGTTTGCACGTCATGCAGGGCGATCATCGCACCGATGACCATGCCGATGAGGATATGTGCCAAATGATGCCCGGCCTCCTTGCCCAGCAGTTGCCAGTCAGCTGAATGCGCACGCAACCAATCGATGACTGTTTGTTGCAGCGTAATAGCATCATCAGGCAGGCGTTCATTCAGCCACGGCGGTAACACCTTGCGTGAGTCTTCAATAATTTTGGCCAATTGGTCAAACAGCACCGCCAGGCCACCTGCATCACTGCGAATCAAGGTGACGATGCCCATGCCCAATGCGACCAGCAAGCCAATCACCAGCGTGGCAATCAGCACCACAGCCAGCCATTTAGCGTATTTTCCCGGCAATTTTCGTGCAATTAACGGCGAAATGACGTGAATTAACTCAAATACCAACAGACCAACGAGTAATGCTGGCAGCAACTGCACTTGCAACACCAGCCACATCAACACCGCCATCAAGATGTAGGTCGCAATATCAAATCGTTGGGTTTGGGTCACTACAGGCTCCGGTCAATGAGGTTCTGGTAGAAATAAGATTGGTTAAAATTTGGCTTGTATTTGCCTGGCAGCATCCAGCGGTAACTTAAGCAGAAAATGAACGGCTTCATCAAACTTCTTGTCCAGAATCTCGCCATGGCACTTTTGCACTTCACGCGTCAACTCATCCACACGCTTGTAGCTGGTAGATATCTTGAGGTGCACCATTTCCACAAAAGGCATGCTGCCTGCCTGGTCCATCGCCTGTTTGGCAGTGCCGCCATAAGCACGCACCAGACCGCCGGTGCCCAGGTTAATACCGCCATAATAGCGCACGACCGCCACACAGCAATTGACATAATTCTGGCCATCCAGCATTTGCATGATGGGCTTACCCGCAGTGCCAGCAGGCTCACCTGCATCAGAAAAGCGCGCCACGATGCCTTCTGCCGTTTTCATCCTGAACGCATATGCCAGGTGCCCGGCCGTTTGATGATCACTGGCAAACTGGCGCAAAAACAAAGCAAGCTCGCGCTCATCTTCACAACGCTTGGCGCGGGCAATAAAACGGGATTTATTAATGGTGTGATCGGCCTGGCCGAGCTGGCTAAAGGTTTGCATGGCAAGTACTTCAGGAAAGTCCCACTATTCTACCATTGGCATCCACGCTGATGCGCGCACTGGCAGGCTGTTTAGGCAAGCCCGGCATGGTCATGATGTCACCACAAATCGCCACCACAAAACCAGCACCGCGCGACAAACGCAACTCGCGCACATGCAGGACATGATGTTGCGGCACATTGCGCAGCTTGGCATCGCAGGACAAGGAATACTGTGTTTTAGCGATACACACAGGCAGCCCCTGGCTGGCATCCTTGATATGTTCCAATTGCTGCTGGGCCAACTCACTATAAGTGACACCGCTGGCACCATACATTTTCTGCGCAATAGTGGTCAGTTTTTCCGCTAGCGAAAGATCATCTGCATACAGCAAGTGCGGCGTGGCAGCCTGTTGCACCTGTGCAGCCACCGCATGCGCCAGATCCAGCGCGCCTGCGCCGCCTTGCGCCCAATGCCAACACACATGCAGACTGGCACCCAGCGCCTCAACGGCAGCTTGTACCAAAGCGACTTCTGCGGCAGTATCGGCCGTAAAATGATTCAGCGCCACCAGCACCGGCAAGCCAAAATGCTGGCGCAAGTTGCTAATATGCTTTTCCAGATTGGCAACACCAATAGCCAACGCTGACAAGTTTTCGGTATTCAAATCAGCGACCTCCACGCCGCCGTTATATTTCAAGGCACGCACAGTGGCCACAATCACCGCCACATCCGGCCGCAAGCCAGACTGGCGGCATTTGATATCCATGAATTTTTCCGCGCCCAGGTCAGCGCCAAAGCCGGCCTCGGTCACCACGTAATCGGCCAGGCGTAAAGCGGTTTTCGTCGCTACCAGTGAGTTACAACCATGCGCAATATTGGCAAACGGGCCACCATGCAACAACGCAGGCGAACCTTCCAGCGTTTGCACCAGGTTAGGCTGAAAAGCATCTTTGAGTAAGGCCGTCATCGCCCCTTCGGCTTGCAAATCACTGGCCAGAATTGGGGTTCCTTGCTGATTTGACCCCACTTGCACCCTGCCCAGCCTGCGCGTTAAATCCGCCAAGTCGGTCGCCAGGCAGAAAATAGCCATCACTTCACTGGCGACCGTAATATCAAAGCCGGTATGCACGGTACTTTCCAGCGTGATTCGGCGCAAGGCGCGGTCGTTCATGTCCATGCAACGGCGCCAAGTCACCTGATCGAAACCCAATGCATTGCCATGGTAAATATGATTATCAATCAGCGCTGCCAGCAGATTATTGGCGGCACTGATGGCGTGAAAGTCGCCGGTAAAATGCAGATTGATATTCTCCATCGGCACCACCTGCGCATACCCGCCGCCGGTCGCCCCGCCCTTCATGCCAAACACCGGCCCTAGCGAAGGCTCGCGCAAACAGGCCAGCGCGTGATAACCGGCCTGATTCAAGGCATCGGTGAGGCCAACGGTCGTGGTGGTTTTACCCTCTCCGGCAGGCGTCGGATTGATCGCCGTCACCAGGATCAGCTTGGCTTTGGCTGGCTGCGCATGTAAGCGGTTCACCGTGGCTTGCGTCAGTTTGGCCATATACTGGCCATATGCATGCAAATCGTCTGCCGACAATCCTAACTTGCCAGCCACCGCCACAATCGGTTCCAGCGTCGCAGCCTGGGCGATGTCGATATCACTTAACATGCAGGGTTCCTGACTTCATTCACTTATCAAAGCTGATGATCAACGCCATGGTTAACGCTTGGTCTTGCTACCCCCAAGAATCGAGCCCAGTACACCGCGGATAATCGCCCGGCCCAATTGCGAGCCGATCGCGCGCGCAGCTGATTTGGCAGCAGACTCCAGCACCGAGTCCGAGCGACTGGTTTTTCCACCTAAAATGCCACCGAGGTCAAAACCAGAGCCCTCTTCCTCTTTTTGCGTTTGTGCCTGCGTGGCTGATGCTGCCTGATCTGCACGTTGTTTGAGAATTTCGTAAGCCGATTCGCGATCGACCAGCTTATCGTATACGCCAGCGACCAGCGATTGCGCCATCACCTGCTTGCGCTCCGCGTCCGTGGCCGGGCCGACACGGCTTTCTGGTGGACAGACAAACACACGTTCAACCGGGGTCGGCGCGCCTTTTTCATCAAGGAAAGAAACCAGCGCCTCGCCCACCCCCAACTCGGTAATCGCAGTCGCCACGTTTAATTTGGGATTAGCGCGGAAGGTTTGCGCCGCTACTTGCACGGCTTTCTGGTCGCGCGGCGTAAACGCACGCAGCGCGTGCTGCACGCGGTTACCTAATTGGCCCAACACGACATCTGGAATATCCAACGGGTTTTGCGACACAAAATACACCCCAACACCTTTGGAACGCACCAGACGCACCACTTGCTCAATTTTTTGCATCAGGATAGCGGGCGCGTCGTTAAATAACAGGTGCGCCTCATCAAAGAAAAATACCAGTTTTGGTTTTTCCATATCGCCGACTTCAGGCAATTTTTCAAATAACTCCGACAATATCCACAGCAACAATGTCGCATATACGCGTGGCGAATTCAGCAATTTATCCGCTGCCAGGATATTGATAAACCCTAATCCTTTGGCATCGGTTTGCATCATATCTTCCAGATTCAAGGCCGGCTCACCAAACAGTACATCACCGCCCTCGGTTTCCAGTTGCAGCAACGCGCGCTGGATGGCGCCGACGCTGGCCGTGGAAATATTGCCGTATTGCGTCTGGTAAGTGGCCGAATTTTCAGCACAATGCTGCGCCATTGCACGCAGGTCTTTCATATCAAGCAACAGCATGCCATTGTCATCGGCGATCTTGAAAATCGCATTCAGCACACCACCCTGCACATCATTCAGGTTGAGCATGCGGGCCAATAACAGCGGGCCCATTTCACTTAAGGTGGTGCGTACCGGATGGCCTTTTTCACCGAACATATCCCAGAACATTGCCGGATAGGCTTTATTGGTATAGTCAGTCAGCCCTAATTGCTGCACCCTGGCCTCGACTTTGGCATTGCCACCGCCGACCTGGCTCATGCCAGACAAGTCACCTTTGACGTCTGCCATGAATACCGGCACACCGATGCGTGAAAACTGCTCAGCCAGGCTTTGCAAGGTCACCGTTTTACCAGTACCGGTTGCACCGGCAATCAGGCCATGACGGTTAGCCATTTTTGGCAGCATGACGCTGTCGACGTCATTATTTTTTGCGATGAGCATAGGTTGCACCATGGAATGTACTCTTAACAATGAAAGTTAAGTTGAGTATAGGGGATGGCTCTAAAAAGGGGAAGATTGTTGTTTTGCGGAAGCGCGAAATCGTTTAAAAAAACCTTTAGCCACAGAGGACACAGAGTGCACAGAGAAAAGCTATTGGTGCGCTACAGCGGTAGACATTTTCTCCGTGTCCTCTGTGGCTAAAAAATGTCTTTATAATAAATACTAAAAATCCCCTCGACGGGCTTTTTCCATCAGTTCGATCAAGGCATCTTCAAGCTGCTGTGCCGAGGCTTGTGCGCGGGCAGTCGGCTGTTTGATATTTTTCAAATCATGCGTGGGCCGGTCCAGGCCAAGATATAGTTGGCGTTTGCCGCTGGCGTCGGGTTTTTCGTAAATAGCCAGGCGGCAAGGTGCAAACACCAGAAACTCAGGATGGTCGAGAATAATCTCTGTGCCCATACTTAAATTACAAAAAGTGCGTACCTCTTTCACACCTTGCGGATCCTGGCCACGCAGCTTCATATGCTCACCAATCGGGAAATTGGCCGGATTGACGAAATTCATGCCTTCCGAAATGGATTTCAGGCTATCGATTAAATCCTGATAAGTCACACCGGCCTTGACTGGCACTTCATAAATCGCGTTATCCAGGTCTACATCCGGCATGCCATGACCAATGACACGCATATGCGCCGGTGCGGCACAGGCTGGCAAGCTCATGATCAAACCCAGGCAACACAATACCTTCAATATGGATAAACGCATGACAAACCTCTTAATGTCTCACACAGATAAAGGCATTACAGCATGTCACCATGCACATCGGTGTGACTGCGATCACAGGTCCTGATGAAATGCACGTTGCACGGTGCGCTTGTCATATTGCGGCGACAACATGGTAATGAAATTCAACATGTAATCACGCAGGAAAGCATCACGGCGCACGCCCAGATAAGTCGTGCTATTCGGGAACAGATGGCTGCAATCCAGGCTCTTGAGTGGCGCGTCACGCGTTTCTTCATATGCCATATTGGCGATCAGGCCAATGCCCAGGCCCAGATTGACGTACGTTTTAATCACGTCGGCATCAATCGCAGTAAACACGACATTCGGCTGCAAGCCAGCGTCGTGAAACACCTTAGACACCAACGTGCCGCCCGTGAAGGCAAAGTCATAGGTAATTAAAGGATAATCGGCCAGGTCTTTTAGCGTCAGCACCGCTTTAGCCAGCAGCGGATGCTGTGGCGGCACGACCAGGCAACGGTTCCACTCATAGCAGGACAAGCAGGACAAACGCTCATCGTTACTAATATTTTCTGTCGCAATGCCGACATCCGCTTCACCGGAAGCAACCAGCTCGGTCACTTGCGCCGGGTTACCCTGGTGGATGGTCAATTTCACATTGGGATATTGCGCAATAAACTGCTTGACCGCAGACGGCAAGCGGTAACGCGCCTGGGTGTGGGTGGTGGCAATCGTCAATTCACCGCTATCTTCACGGCTATATTCATCGCCGACCCGCTTGATATTTTGCATATCCAGCATGACACGCGCTGACAACTCAACGATTTTACGGCCTGGCTCGGTGACGCCGATCAGGCGTTTGCCATTGCGCTGAAAAATCTGCAAGCCCAGCTCTTCTTCTAACAGCTGAATCTGCTTGCTGACACCAGGCTGTGAGGTGTGCAATACTTCAGATGCCGCAGAAATGTTTAATTGCTGCCGCACAACTTCATGCACATAGCGCAACTGGTGGAATTTCATCACCCGACCTCATATAACCAAATGCTATATCATAGAACATCTGATTATTAAATCAATCATTAAAAACTTGATACTATTCCGCGGTTTATAGTTTTACAAGATACTCCTCATGGAATTCGGATACATACTGGCAGGTTTTGTGGTTGGCTTTTTGGTTGGACTCACCGGTGTAGGTGGCGGCTCGTTAATGACGCCTATCCTGCTATTGATTTACAACATCAAACCGGCTGTGGCCGTGGGCACAGATTTACTTTACGCCTCCATCACCAAGTCCGTTGGCATTTTTGCCCATGGCAAACTTGGCAACATTGACTGGGTAATCGTAAAACGTCTGGCCACGGGCAGCGTCCCCGCCTCCATGCTGACCTTATGGGCCCTGCATAGTATGGATCTGCAATCAGGCAATGTCGTGTCTACCATCAAATTCTGGCTAGGCGTGGCCCTGATTGTGACGTCAGTCGCCGTGCTATTGCGCAACAAGCTGATGTCTCTGGTCGCAAAAGAGGAGTGGATTCCAACACGCTACGTGCCAGGTGCGACCGTCGTACTGGGCACAGTGCTAGGCGCACTGGTCACGCTGACTTCGGTGGGTGCTGGCGCGCTGGGTGTCACCGCGCTGATTCTGCTTTATCCTAAAGAAAAAATCACCACCATTGTAGGGAGTGATATTGCGCATGCCGTGCCGCTGACCCTGGTCGCTGGCCTGGGTCATGCCTCTTTGGGTACCATAGACTATCACTTGCTGGGCACTTTGCTGATAGGCTCCATTCCTGGCATCTATCTCGGCAGCCACTTGAGTTCACGCGTGGCAGAGCACTGGGTACGCATTGCGCTGGCTATGATATTGATTTTTGTAGGCTTTAAGCTGATTTTCCATTAAAATATTGCCTCTTCGCTTTTTGCGAACAAAGTGACTCAAGCATGTACAAATACGACCCTATAGATCAACAAATTGTCAACGAACGCGTCGCCCAATACCGCGACCAAACGCGCCGCTATCTGGCTGGCGAGTTAACGGATGAAGAATATCGCCCGCTGCGCTTGCAAAACGGCCTGTATATTCAGCGCCATGCGCCCATGTTGCGTATTGCCGTGCCTTACGGCCTGATATCGAGCAAGCAATTGCGCAAACTTGGTGATATTACCAAGCAGTATGACCGTGGCTACGGCCACTTCAGTACGCGTCAGAACCTGCAATTAAACTGGCCTAAACTGGAAGACACGCCAGACATTCTGGCCGAGCTGGCGACGGTTGAAATGCACGCCATTCAAACCTCTGGCAACTGCATCCGCAACATCACCACTGACCAGTTTGCGGGTATTGCGCCGGACGAAATTATTGATCCACGTGCCGTGGCCGAGATCATGCGCCAATGGAGCACCTTCCACCCTGAATTCGCATTGCTGCCACGCAAATTTAAAATTGCGGTGTCAGGCACAGAAAAAGACCGCGCAATTGTGCAAGCGCACGATATCGGCCTGGAGTTCTACAAAGACGATCAAGGCCAGATGGCGATTAAAGTCTGGGTAGGCGGCGGTTTGGGTCGTACACCGATTCTGGGCACCGTGATTCGCGAGCATCTGGAATGGCAACACGTGCTGTCCTACTGCGAAGCCGTGATTCGCGTCTATAACATTCATGGCCGTCGTGACAATGCGTACAAAGCGCGTATCAAGATTTTGGTCAAAGCCCTGGGCATTGAAGAGTTCAAGCGCCAGGTAGAAGAAGAATGGGCACACTTTAAAGATGGCCCATTGACCATCACGCAAAACGAACTGGATCGCGTTGCCAAGTATTTTGAACCGATGCCATACAAGGACTTGCCTGCGCACGATGCTTCTTTCGACGCGGCAGTGGCCAGCAACCCGGCCTTTGCAGCATGGGTAAAACGTTGCGTACAACCGCACCGCGTGCCTGGTTACCGTGCTGTCACGCTGTCGCTTAAACCACACGGCAAAGCGCCTGGTGATATCACCAGCGAGCAAATGCATGTGGTCGCAGACCTGGCAGACGCCTACAGCTTTGGCGAATTGCGTTCCTCGCACGAGCAAAATCTGATTCTGGCCGATGTGCAATTGTCTGACCTGTTTGCTGTATGGCAAAAAGCCCATGCAGCCGGTTTGGCAACGCCTAACATTGGTTTGTTGACAGATATTATCTGCTGCCCGGGCGGCGACTTCTGCAGCCTGGCCAACGCCAAGTCGATCCCGATTGCCGAAGCGATTCAAATGCAATTCGACAACCTGGATTACCTGCATGAAATCGGTGACCTTGAACTCAATATTTCAGGCTGCATGAACGCTTGCGGCCATCATCACGTCGGCCATATTGGTATTCTTGGCGTCGATAAGGATGGCTCCGAGTGGTATCAGGTCACCGTCGGCGGTAAACAAGGTAATGACGCCAGCATCGGCAGCGTGATTGGCCCTTCATTCTCGGCAGAAGAAATGCCGGGCGTGGTACAGCGCCTGATTGAGGTCTATGTACGCGAACGCCAGGATGAAGAGCGTTTTATTGATACCGTGCGTCGCTTGGGCGTCGCGCCATTCAAAGCCCATGTCTACGCTGAAAAGGAAACTGCATAATGAGTCAACTGATTCAATTGGCCGCCAATGGCCAAGCCAGCATCGTAGCCGATACATGGACCCGCGTGGTGCCGCCTGCAGCCGGTGAAGAGTCTGTGCGTAAACAAGCCGGTAAAGTGGTGCTGTTCAAACTGACAGGCGAGCAAACCTACACTGCTGAGCAAATTGCCAACACCGAAATCCCTGCCACCGGCAAGATTCTGGTACCACTGACCATCTGGCAGGCACGCAAAGCAGAGTTGCAATCGCGCCTGGCAACTGGCGAACTGGGCATTATCCTGGCGACCAATGAAACCGCTGAAGCTTTGCAGGCAGAATTTGCCGACCTCAACAGCCTGCCCCTGATTGCAGTGTTTGTAGAGCGTTTTGCCGATGGCCGTATTTTTACCCTGGGCAACTGGCTGCGTACCCGCTTCGGCTTTAAAAATGAACTGCGCGCGATTGGTGACGTATTACGTGACCAATTGTTTTTCCACAAACGCGCCGGTTTCAACAGCTTCCTGATCCGTGCCGACCGCTCAGCGGAAGATGCGCTGGCCAGCCTGAATGACTTTAGCCAGCCTTACCAAGGCGGTGTGGCAGATGTGCCGGTATGGCGCAGGATCAGCCGCGCATGAGTTTCGGCGTCAGCATGCTCAAACCGGCCGCCAACAACCCGGCCATCCGTCCACAGCTGACAGATGCGCTGATTGCCAGCGTCCACACCAAGCGTGCGCAAGCATTGGCTTTGCTGCAATCTGCAGCGGCCGAATTTCCTGCGATCACCTTTGCCAACAGCTATGGTGCTGAAGACATGGTCTTGACTGACCTGATCAGCAAGGAAAACCTGCCCATAGAGATATTCTCACTGGACACCGGCCGCCTGCCTGCTGAAACCTATACGCTGATGGGCGAGGTTGAGCAAACCTACGTGATCAAACCGCTGGTGTTTTTTCCAAAACACGAAGCCGTTGAAAATTATGTGCGTACG
The DNA here is from genome assembly GCF_002454655.1 of Methylophilus sp. UBA6697. NCBI lineage: Bacteria > Pseudomonadati > Pseudomonadota > Betaproteobacteria > Nitrosomonadales > Methylophilaceae > Methylophilus > Methylophilus sp. UBA6697. The sequence continues at coordinate 210,147 of NZ_DKJH01000003.1, read as the reverse complement.
CAAGGCATCAATGCCTTCTACGAAAGCATAGACCTGCGCAAGGCCTGCTGCCATATGCGCAAAGTGGAGCCATTGCAACGTGCGCTAGCGAATAAGCAGGCCTGGATTACCGGCATGCGTGCTGAACAGGCGGCGACGCGTGCCAGTTTGCCTGTACGCGAGTTTGACGCAGGCAACAAACTGGAAAAATTCAATCCGCTGAGTGACTGGACAGAAAAAGAAGTCTGGGCCTACATTCGCCTGTTTGAAGTCCCTTATAACGCCCTGCATGAGCAATTTTACCCAAGCATTGGTTGTGCGCCGTGTACGCGCGCCGTCGCCATGGGTGAAGATATCCGTGCTGGACGCTGGTGGTGGGAAAATCCCGACAGCAAAGAGTGCGGATTGCACGTTAAGAAATAGTGATCCGTCGATAAACGCGGATGAACGCCGATCAAAAGAAAAATATTTCTTTTGTGCCTCAGGCCATTTAGTGCTGTAAAAATGACCAAGGCCTCATCGGCATCAATCTGTGTTTATCGGCGGTTTAAAAATTTGATTGGTTTTTTAAAGATGACAATGAAACAACCTTTATCTCATCTCGACTGGCTGGAAGCAGAAGCCATTCATATTCTGCGTGAAGTTGCAGGCCAGTGCGCCAACCCGGTATTGCTGTTTTCCGGCGGTAAAGATTCGCTGTGCATTTTGCGCCTGGCTGAAAAAGCATTCCGTCCTGGCCGCTTTCCGTTCCCGTTGTTGCATATCGACACCGGGCACAACTACCAGGAGGTGGTTAACTTCCGTGACCAGCGCGCGGCAGAATTAGGCGAGCGCCTGATTGTGCGTTCAGTGGAAGACTCCATGAAACGCGGTACCGTGGTACTGAAATCAGCAGATGAGCCACGTAATAAACACCAGTCGGTGACCTTGCTCGAAGCGATTGAAGAGTTCGGTTTTGACTGCTGCATTGGCGGCGCCCGCAGGGATGAAGAAAAAGCCCGCGCCAAAGAACGTATCATGAGTTTCCGTGATGAATTCGGCCAATGGGATCCGAAAAACCAGCGTCCGGAACTGTGGAACCTGTATAACGCCCGCGTGCACAAGGGTGAAAACATCCGCGCCTTCCCGATCTCTAACTGGACCGAGATGGACGTTTGGCAATATATCGAACGTGAAAAGCTGGAATTACCTAGCATTTACTTTGCACACCAGCGCGATATCGTCATGCGTCATGGCGCCATTTTCCCAATTAATGTGCCGCTATCTAATGGCGACTTCATTAATCAGCCTAAAGCCGGTGAAGAAGTGATCAATATGCAAGTGCGCTTCCGCACGGTGGGCGATATCACCTGCACGGCGCCAGTGATTTCAGATGCTGATGACGTCAGCAAAATTGTACTGGAAACAGCGACCACCACCATTACCGAGCGCGGCGCAACCCGTCTGGATGACCAGACGTCAGATGCATCGATGGAACAGCGCAAAAAAGAAGGTTACTTTTAATTTCTGCCACAGAGTGACCTGCGTGTTCTCTGTGGCTTAATAAAGACATGACAATCATGACGACACACAACGATTCATTACTCCGTTTTATGACCTGCGGCTCTGTCGATGATGGCAAAAGCACGCTGATCGGCCGTCTGCTATACGACACCAAAACCATTCTGGCAGACACGCTGAACAATATTGAACGCACTTCACAAAAGCGCGGCATGGAAGCGGTCGACCTGTCCCTGCTGACAGATGGCCTGCAAGCCGAGCGTGAGCAAGGCATCACCATCGACGTTGCTTATCGCTATTTCAGTACCGGCACGCGTAAATACATCATTGCCGATGCGCCTGGTCATGAACAATATACACGCAACATGGTGACTGCTGCGTCTACGGCTAATCTGGCGATTATCCTGATTGATGCGCGTAAAGGCGTGCTGACGCAAACACGTCGCCACAGCTACCTGGCGCACCTGGTGGGTATTCCACATATCGTCGTAGCGGTGAACAAAATGGACCTGGTAAATTACGATCAGGCCGTCTATGAAAAAATCAAGGCAGACTATATTGCTTTTGCCACCGAAATTGGCCTGGCACAAGCGCGCGATATCAAGTTCATGCCGATGTCTGCCCTCAATGGCGACATGCTGGTAGACCGTTTGGACAATATGAACTGGTACCAGGGTGAGACTTTGATCGACATTCTCGAAGCGGCGCCAGCGGCACATAGCGAACAGAACGAAGCCTTCCGTTTCCCGGTGCAGTTTGTCTGCCGTCCGCATGATTCCGCCAATCCTGAACTACATGACTTCCGTGGTTTTATGGGCCGCGTGGAATCTGGCGCGATTACCGTCGGTGATGCCGTGACTGTGTTGCCAAACGGTTACCAATCAAAAGTAAAAGCCATTCAACTGGGTAATGAGCAACTGCAAAGTGCACAAACTGAGCAAAGCATCACCCTGTTGCTGGAAGACGAAATTGACACCTCACGCGGCGACATGATCGTTAAAACCAGCGAAACAACAGAAGCTGTCAAACAAATTGAAGCACATGTATGCTGGCTGTCTGAAACACCGCTATCCCCTGCCCGTACTTACATCGTGCGTCATACCACACGTGAATCTAAAGCCAAAATTGGCAGTATTCAATACAAGGTGGATGTGAACACATTGGAGCAGCAAACTGCGACAGACCTCAAAATGAATGATATCGCCCGTGTCAGCTTTAAACTGGCACAGCCACTGATGGTCGACAGCTACGACAAAAACCGCGCCACGGGTGCCTTTATTATTATTGACGAAAGCAGCAACAACACCGTTGGCGCTGGCATGATTGTCTAATCCACCACTGTCTGATCCACCACCAGGGTGAGGAAAGACAAGCCAACACATCGTCAAGTTGGCTAAATTGCAATAAAATATCGTTTTGGCTGACATAGCCGGCAAAGGATTTAAAACATGACTTATGTAGTAACCGAAAATTGTATTCAGTGCAAATATACCGACTGCGTAGATGTTTGCCCGGTAGATTGCTTTGTTGAAGGCCCGAACTTCCTGGCGATTAACCCGGATGAATGCATTGACTGCACCCTGTGCGTCGCTGAGTGCCCGGCAGAAGCCATTTTCTCTGAAGATGACGTGCCTGCAGACCAGCAGCACTTTATTGAACTCAATGCGCGCCTCTCTACCGTTTGGCCAACAATTACGGCACGTAAAGAGCCGCTGCCAGATGCAGATGCCATGAATGGTAAAGCAGGCAAAACAGCACAGTTGATTGAATAAGCCGTTAGCATTCAAGCCAAACAGGTAAAAGCCGCTCATTGAGCGGCTTTTTGTTTGATTGCCTGGCCCCGCCAGACAATTACCGTCAATGAGGGTTACCTTAAGCAGAAACCAATGGCCGTTGGCTGGAATTGATGCCCGCCCCCCGTGTAATACGCGGTACCACTGGCGTAGCCAATCAGGGCGCGATCTGAACTGGTCAACTGCACGACGTAACCACACTTGGTCATGCCGGTGGTTTCTAAACGCCAGGTGCCAGACTCATTGCTTGATGTGAGAACAACGGGTATTTTAGTTAACACTCCACCCGGATTACCAAGAATCGCAATCGAAACGCTCCCCAGAAAATCGTCTGCCGCGCTATAGCTACCCGTAATGGCATCACCGACTTTAATATCAGAACAAGGCCCTTGATCCATGGTAATGCTGGCGGTCGGGGCGGCGTTATCCACCCGAACCTTAATCGTATTCGATAAATAAGTGGTCGCCGGATTTAAAGGATCCACGACTTCCATCTGCAGCCAGCGGTAAGGGCTGGCATCGCCTGCCGTGTGCAAAACGCCTAGAATATCCAGATTGACAAAGGTTTGTAGCGGCGCAACCAAGTCCTCCTGGTACTCAATATAGCCATCTGCCAGCGGTGCTTGCGTGACGGGTGCCGGGAAGGTCCAGGTACCACCACTTAACTGCTCCAACGCCAGTTTGAATGCGTTAGCAACCGGTTTAAAGGTAATACCATCCGTGCTGTAGTTCAAGCGGTACTTGAGCTTGGCTACCCCACTACTCGCATCTGGGGCATTCCCGATATGGCCGCTAATCCAGAGACTGTTGCCAAACGGTGCATCGCTGAATGCGGCGTTGGTCAATGTCCCCGTCGTCGGATGAATGTCGGCAATACTTTGCCCACAAACCGCCGTAATCATCGGGGCCGGCTTCCAGCTTTGGTCAATCATGCCCGGTGTTAACATGACGGTGGTGTTTTCAGTATTGCCCCACACAGGCTTATAGTCTGGTGTATTGGCGGGTGGCGGTGAGCTCCAGGAAAGGATCGCGCGCATTTTGGCGTAAACGGGCCCCTGCTTGCAGGGTTTTTTATATTGACTCAAATCGACAGGTAGAAACACCGCATAGTTAAAGCCATCTTTCGGCAAGCTATTGATATCATGCACCTGCACCGAAGTGAGGCCCATGTCTTGCCAGCCCGCGCCAAAATCGAGGTAAAAACGCACATACTCCTGGCTGCCCTTGGTACACAAGTTGCCTGAATAGCCCTGTGATTTCTTGACTTTTAACACGCCAACCAAATGGTCCAGCGTTGCTCTGGGTTGCAGGCCAATACAATTAAGCTCTTCAAAATCGATATTGCCATCGGTATTAGCAATGCTCTCTACGACTTTAGACCAATCAAACTTCAACGGACCAAACGAGTGTTTTACCTGCGCCTGCAAAGCACTGAGTTGGGCAGGCTGCGCCATCAATGTTTGCACTAAAGGATAAGCCAACCGATGTGGGGCTAACTGCGCCTCTTGATAGCTTTGCTCCAGGGCAACATAATTGACAGGCAATACGGCGGTGGGAATTTTCAGATCCAGATCGATCAATTCACTCACGTCTTTCAAGATTGCACTATCAATCACATCTTTAAGCAGCAGGCTTTGCACAGGCTGGGCCAGGATATGTGCATTCACCACATTGCCCCACACTGGTGTGTAATGTGGGGTATTGGCAGGCGGCGCAACCCCCCAGGACAAAATGGCGCGTGCCAGGAGCTGATTTGCTTTTTTGCATGAATAGCGCTTGATATCCACCGGCATCTCTACCGCATACTCCAAGCGACCTTCATGCTTCACATCATGGACATTTAAGCTGGTCAGCCCCTGATCAACCCAGGTGGACCCATCGTCAAATGATAAATAAAACCTGATATATTCTTGTGAGCCTGCCGAACACAAACTGCCTGAGTAACCACTGTCCTGGTTGATATAAACAATGGCTTTGAGTAGGTTAAATTGCGGCTGCAATCCCAGACAACCCAGATTCTCATAGTGGGTATTGCCTTGTATTTTTTGCACCGCTTTGGGAAAGCCAGCGCCCGGCAAATGACCAAAGTAATTAGCATTGCCTACAATCAGGGTTTGAAAATGACTCCGCAATTTGCTTAGTTCAGCGGAAACGACTTGGCGTTTAAATGGTTGATTTTGCATGGTGCTTTATCCTCAGTCAGGTTGTCATTGAATACATTTGAAGCATTCAAATTACGCAACTGAACGAAAGAAGACCATACTGCAATTGCATACATTTTCTAAGAAAATAGATGCAATTAAAATGATTTAATGCTTTTTTGACGATACTTCCAGCCAACCATTTTCCTCAGCAGTTTTAAGTGCTGCATAGCGTGAGTTGACGTTCATCAGTGCCATGGCGCGCTGAAACTCGGTGCGCACGGTGGCCGGTGACTTGTTTAAATGGACGGCCAACACCTTGGATTCTGTGGTTTTAAATTTCTGGCAGGCTTTCATTAAATCAGATAGCGCCGGTGTCAATGGATTGTCATACATAATCAGGCTCTCTCAATCAGGTTAAAGTAATATATCCACACTCAAAATATGATGCTGATAAATACAATAACATAATATTATTAACTTTTATTAACATTTAAAAGTCAATGGGCATAAAGAGCGTGCTCGCACAATGCGCGCGATCATCGCCAGAGAAATTTAAACACTGGATTACCGACGAGAATACGCCAGAACAAGCGCGTGAATCAGTTGATGCAGGAACCTGGGCAAAACCGCCCAAGTTACGCTAGGAGTTTTTTAACCGGACCGTAGCTACGCCTATGTTCCGGCGTGATGCCATGTTGCGCCAATCGCGCCAGATGCAAGGCCGTGGGATAACCCTTATGTTGCGCAAAACCGTATTGTGGATACTGGGCATCCAGCACCAGCAAGGAAGCATCCCTGGCCGTTTTAGCGAGGATAGAGGCGGCAGAAATTTCAGCGACTTTACTATCGCCTTTGACAATCGCTTCACAAGGTAACTCAAATTTCGGGCTGCGATTACCGTCAACCTGAATGAGTGTTGCATGCACCCCGAACTGCGCCACCATCGCCTGATAGGCGCGCTGCATGGCCAGCAGGCTGGCTTGCAGAATATTGATCTCATCAATTTCCTGCGCACTGACGCTGGCAATGCCCCAGGCCAGTGCATGTGCCTTAATCTCAATCGCCAACGCATCACGCTTGGCTTCAGACAGTTTTTTTGAATCTGCCAGGCCAGCAATCGGCCGTTCCGGGTTGAGGATCACCGCCGCCGCATACACCGCACCGGCCAACGGCCCCCTACCAGCTTCATCAATGCCACACAATCGTTGCATCAGCATCAAGCCTGTAAAAATTGTTTGACGACAGCGGCAGCTTTCTGCGCACTGTTTTGTTTGAGTTGTGCATGAATATGGCGGTATTTTTCCTGCAACACAGCGAGACCGGTTTTATCTGCCAGTAAATTGTAGAGTGTCTGTGCGACACCTTCTGGCGTCGCTTCTTTTTGCAACAACTCAGGTACGATAAATTCGCCAGCTAAAATATTGGGCAGGCCAACATAAGGCTGCAAGCGCATGCGTTTAAGCAACTGCCAGCTCATATTAGACATTTTGTAGGTGATCACCATGGGCTTTTTCAGCAAAGCCGCTTCCAGCGTGGCCGTGCCTGAGGCCACTAACACGGCATCTGCCGCGGTCATCGCATCATGCGCATGGCCAAACATAATTTGCAGGTCTATGGCAGTATCAGGTTTTTGCGTTAATAGCTGGTGCCAGGCACTAGTAAAAATGTCACGCGTTTCGCGCGTCACCAGCGGCACCAGAAACTGAACCTGCTGCCCGTTCTCACGCATTAAGCGATCAAACACAATGGCGGTTTCCAGCAATAACTCAGCATGAAAATTCACCTCAGACTGGCGACTGCCTGGCAACATGGCAATCACCACGTGATTTTTCTTCAATTTGAGCTTTTCCCTGGCCTGGCCAACATCTGGCTCCATGGGCAAAGCATCCGCCAAAGGGTGGCCGATATACGTCACAGGCACACCAACCTGCTGATACAGCGCAGGCTCAAACGGGAACAGCGCCAGCATGTGTGAAACAGCGCGTTTGATTTTATGGATGCGGTTTTGGCGCCAGGCCCAGATCGAAGGGCTGACGTAATGGATGGTCGCGATGCCTTTGGCTTTGAGCTTACGCTCTAACCAGAAATTGAAGTCCGGCGCATCAATGCCAATAAACACATCCGGCCGCTCTTTCAGGATATGCTTGTACAACTGCTTGCGCAGCTTTAACAAGCCCCACAGATGCCTGAGCACCTCGAGATAACCACGTACTGACAGGCGTTCTATCGGAAATAATGATTTGGCACCCAGGCCCATCATTTTAGGACCAGCAATGCCAAAAATCTCAACCTCAGGATGCAGTGATTTCAGCTCCTGAATGAGGTGATAGCCCAGCAAGTCTCCGGAGGCCTCTCCCGCCACCATTGCAATCTTAGCCATAGTTTCTTTGAATTAACGTACAATGCCGCGCGTTGTTTGCGCGAGAAATCGAGTCATGAGGCCGATTTCAGGGCAGGATTTTTCCATCTCAGCCAATGCAATCTTGGCCTCTTCAAATGACAGTCCCTGACGGTATAGCACCTTATAGGCGCGTTTGATTTGCTGAATGCTCTCAGCACTGAAGCCACGACGTTTGAGGCCTTCTGCATTGATACCATGCGGCGCGGCATCATAACCAGCGGCAGTCACGTAAGGCGGAATGTCTTTAAACACCACAGAACCAACCGCAGTAATAATATGTTCGCCGATCTGGCAGAACTGGTGAATCAGCGTGAAGCCACCCAATATCGCGTGATCGTAAATGGTCACGTGCCCGGCCAGCGATGAGTTATTGGCCAAAATAGTATGGTTACCGACGATACAATCATGGGCGATGTGCACATAGGCCATAATCCAGTTATGGCTGCCAACTTTGGTGGTGCCTTTGTCCTGCACCGTGCCACGGTTAAAGGTACAAAACTCACGGATGGTATTGTGGTCGCCGATTTCCAGCAAGGTTGGCTCGTCTTTGAATTTCTTATCCTGAGGCTTCGCGCCTAGTGAAGAAAACTGGAAAATTTCATTATGTTTGCCGATGGTGGTTGGCCCTTCAATCACCACATGCCCGGCAATCTTGGTGCCTGCATCAATGCGGACACCCGCACCAATCGTGGTATAGGGACCCACCTCTACTGAGCTATCCAGCTCAGCTTTAGGGTCAATCAATGCGGTAGGATGAATCAGGCTTTGCATGTTTACGTGTATGGCCCGCCTTTAAGGGCAGGCGCATCTATGGTTATTTTTCAATGGCTTTCAGGATACACATCATATTGGCTTCAGCGACCACTTCGTCACCAACCTTGGCAACGGCGCTATATTTCCAAATACCTTTTAAGATACGATCAATTTTGACGTTCAAAATAATCTGATCTCCAGGGGAAACCGGTTTTTTAAAGCGAGCACTATCAATACCAGCAAAATAGTACACAGAATCACTGGTAGGCTTGGTGCCCATTGTTTTAAAAGAGAGTAAAGCAGCGGCTTGTGCCATGGCTTCAACAATCAACACGCCTGGCATCACTGGGTGATATGGGAAATGACCAGGGAAATATGGTTCGTTGACCGAAACGTTTTTAACAGCAGTAATCTCTTTACCCAGCTCCATCGACAATACACGGTCAACCAGCACAAATGGATAGCGGTGCGGCAGGTGTTCCAAAATCTCATGAATATCCATGCTATTCATTGTGTTTTCAGCCATAAATTCTCTCAATCTTCCGAATGTTTTTGTATGTTGCTTATTGCTTGCTCAAGCTGCTTGAGCTTGAGGTTGTGTTGTTCCAAATGGCGGATGTTTGCGGCCGTCCGTAGCCAGTCTTCATGCTTCTGAAATGGCATCAGCGCCGTATAAGTGCCGGCCTGCTGTATCGAGCGCATAATCATGGAGCCGGGTGAGATAGTCACACCATCAACGATGTGCAAATGACCCAGTATCATGGCCGCCCCGCCAATTTTGCAATATGCGCCGATCACGGCACTACCCGCAATACCAACGCAGCCCGCAATCACAGTATGCGCGCCAATACGAACATTATGGGCGACCTGTATCAAATTGTCCAACTTCACACCGTCTTCGATCACCGTATCATCCAGTGCACCACGATCCACCGTCGTATTAGCACCGATATCGACATGATCGCCGATGACCACGCGACCAATTTGCGGTATTTTAACCCATTGGCCCTGCTCTTCCGCATAACCAAAACCATCATTACCAATGACGCAGCCGGAAAACAAATGGCAATGGCTGCCAATAACAGTGCCATGTTTGACAACAACACGTGGCTCGAGCACGGTATGTGCACCAATGGTGACATCATCTTCAATCACGCAACCGGCGCCAATGCGCACATCACGCCCTAACTTCACGCGATCGCCGATGCTCGCCATGGCATCTACCGTCAACTCTGACGGCAAATGGGTATCAAAACCAATCGCAGCGCTGGCATGCACATGATTCACATACTGCCGCGGAGGATTCATCAATGCGGATAGCTTGGCAAAGTATGCATACGGATTATCAGTGAGGATACATGGCAACATCGTCAAGTGACGATGCTCTGGCCGCAGGATCACCGCCGCTGCTTGCGTGGCCTGCAATGATTGCGTGTATTTGGTGTCATTAAAAAACGCAATCGCACCAGACTGCGCTTGCGCCAGAGAGGCCAGGCGAGACACCTTTAACGTTGCTGCATCGGTATGCGTGCCGATATCAACCTGTCCACCCAGAGACGCAACAATCTCTTGTAATGTAAAGTGTTGCGCCATAGTGAAGTACTACCCTTGAGAATAACTTGAGAACGATGATCGCTGGTTATTTTTTACCCAGCAATTTAAGGACTTTATCTGTAATATCGATGCGTTTGCTGGCATATGCCACGCCGCTGTAAGCGACCAGGTCATAGCCTTCGCTTTCGGAAACCGTTTGCACCGCCTTGTTAATACGTTCCTGCAATAAAGCCAGCTCTTCATTTTTGCGCAGGTTAATATCCTCACGCAATTCACGCTGCTTGCTCTGAAATTCAAGACGCAGGTTATTTAACTGTCGCTCTTTTTGACGACGGTCAGACTCAACGATATTGGCCCGGTCATGATCCAACTGGGATTCCAGGTCGCGAATTTGCTTTTGCAACTTGTCCAGCTCCAGTGAGCGCGGGCTAAACTCTTTTTCCAGCTTTTTGCCAGTTTCAGCTGTTTGCGGCGCTTCCTGCAACAGTTTATCTACCTGTACATAACCAACCTTGAAATCAGCAGCCATCGCCTGGCCGCAGCACAGCAAGAGGCCCAGCAACCCTACCAGAATCCTTCTCATGCGATCACTCCCTTCCGAGCCTGCCTTGTCACAACCTGATGCTGTTCAAACATTAGAATTGCTGACCGAACTGGAATTGCAACATTTGTGTGTCATCACCACTCTTATCGTTCAACGGTTTGGCCAGTACCAGCTTCAATGGTCCGAATGGAGACACCCAGGTCACGCCCACACCGGTCGAGAATCTCAAGTATTCAGAATTAATTGAATCATCTTTACCATAAACACCACCGCCATCGACAAATGCACTCAGCCTGAACTGGTTGGATTGCGACACAAATGGCACCGGCATAAACAACTCAACGTTACCAACGAAGCGCTTGGTACCACCCACGGCAAAGTCTGAACCTGTGCTTGGGTTGATTTGACGCGGACCCAAGGAGGAGTTCAGGAAGCCGCGTACGCTGTTCACGCCGCCGGCATAGAAGTTCTTGAAGAACGGATAGTTCTTGCCACCATAACTGTCAGCATAACCCGCTTCACCGTTCAGCATCAGCGTGAAGTCTTTACCTAAGTCTTTGTACCAACTATGTTGATAGCTGACTTTGTAATATTGCAAATCCAACCCTGGAATAGACACATCTCCGGACAGACGTTGCAAAACACCACGACGCGGGAACAGGATATTGTCACGCGAGTCATACGTCCAGCCTGCGTTAAACACGATGGAGTTACTGCTACAACCATTGTTATTACCGCAGAAGTTCAGGTATTGAATTGGGCTGCTGGCAGACAGCTCAACATCGGTAAAGTCCAGCGTTAAGCCCGCACTGATAAAGTCCATTTCGGACATTGGCATACCAAAACGTACACCAACCCCGTAAGACTGGCTGTTATAGGTACCCACATTCAATGTACTGGAGTTTCTGCGGCTGGTATCGACGTCACGGCGATAAATATCGAAGCCACGGCTGATACCATCTGGCGTGTAATAAGGGTCAGTATAAGACAGTGAATAAACCGTATTGTAGCTGCTGGTATTCACTTGCAAGGCCACGCGATTACCCGTGCCCAGGAAGTTAGGCTGGTTAATGTTAAAACCAAGCACCACGCCATCACTACTCGATAAACCGGCACCAAACTGCACGCTACCAGTGGCTTTTTCGGCCACGGTCACATTCATGTCCACCTGATCATTGATGCCTGGAACGCCCGGCGTTTCCAGCTCAACCGTATCAAAGAAGTTCAAGCGCTGAATACGCTCTTTAGAACGTTTGATCTTATCGCCAGCATACCAGGCCGACTCCAATTGACGCATTTCGCGGCGGACCACGGCATCTCGTGTACGCGTATTACCTTGCACGTTAATCCGTCTGACATAGACTTTACGGCCTGGGTCAACGAAGAAAGTAAATGCAACCGTATGCTCCAGCTTGTTGATTTCAGGCACTGCGTTCACGTTAGCAAAGGCGTAACCCTCTTCACCCAGCTTGTCATTCATGTTTTTGCTGGCATCTGTCACCTTCTGGCGACTAAACACTTCGCCATCCTGGATATTGATCAGCTTGCGCAAGTCCTCTTCCGGCAGCAACATATCGCCAGCCAATTTGGTTTTGCTGATATTGTATTTTTCACCTTCTGTGAGGTTTATATTGATATACACATCACGTTTATCAGGCGAGATTGACACTTGTGTCGAATCAATCGAAAACTCCAGATAGCCCTGATTCATATAAAACGAGCGTAAAGCTTCCAGGTCAGCCGTCAGTTTTTGCTTGGAATACTGGTCATCTTTATTCCACCAGCTCATCCAGTTCGGTGTGGTCAGCAAAAAGTTGGCGCGCAAATCTTCTGTTTTAAACAAATGGTTACCGACAATATTGATGTCACGGATCTTGGCGGCCGGACCTTCGGTAATTTCAAAGCGAATCGCCACACGGTTACGCTCTAACGGACTTGCCGTTGCTTTTACTTCCGCGCTGTATTTACCTTGTGACAGGTATTGGCGCTTGATTTCCTGCTCGGCTCTGTCAAGTTGGGATTTATCGAAAATCTGGCCTTCTGCGATACCGATTTGCTTCAGGCCGTCCTTGATTTTGTCTGTCTGGAAGGATTTATTACCACTAAAGTCAATTTGCGTGACAGAAGGACGCTCCTGCACGGTCACGACCAGCACATCGCCTTCATTTTCGATACGCACATCTTTAAAAAAACCAGTCGCATACAGGGATTTAATCGCCTGCGCGGCTTTTTCGTCACTCATGACATCGCCTACCTGCATGGGTAGGTAATTAAATACGGTCCCGGGTTCGGTGCGCTGCAGGCCTTCGACACGGATATCGGTAATCACAAAAGGCTCTGCGGCATACGCGCTGACGTGCATCACCCCCGCCAATAAACACAACCACAATTTGGAACTGGATTTTATTCTCATTAACTATGCTTTCAACCTATCAGGTAACGATTGATGTCATTAAAAAATGCAATCACCATCAATGCCCCTAAAATACCTAAACCCAGACGCTGCCCAATCGCCAACACCTTGTCAGGTAATGGTTCTCCTCGTATCAATTCCGCCATATGATACAACAAATGACCGCCATCCAATACTGGAATCGGTAGCAGATTCATGACGGCAATACTGATACTCAGTAAAGCAATAAATCCTATATAGGGCTTGAGCCCCATCCCGGCCGACTCGCCCGCGGCATCGGCGATGCTCACCGGCCCGCTAATGGCTTTGAGTGACGCCTGACCAGTGACCATTTTGCCCAGCATTTTCAAGGTAAATGCGATGGTTTCCTGCATTTTGTCCAGTGCGCGCATGGCTGCTTGTGAGGCACTGTACTGGCGAATCACCTGATAAGGCGTCAAATCAACGGCATCCATATTGACGGCAGCCCCCAGACGGCCGATTTTTTGCCCGCCTTGCTGTATAGCCTCGGGTAATAACTTCACCTGCAACAGGCTATCCCCACGCTGATACTCGACCTTCAACGGCTGCGCCGGGCTGGCGCGTACCAGTTTTACAAATTGTTGCCAGTCTGCAATCGGTTTCTGATTGACTTTGAGGATACGATCACCAGCTTGCAAGCCACTTTGCTCGGCAACTGAGTCTGCCATAATGTCGCCAATCACCGCTGGCACCACTGGCATTAATACTGCTAGCCCGGCTTTTTGCATCACGTCACCATCCGGCTCGCCAGCGAGCTGGTTCAGCGGCAATACCTGCTGATGCACTTCACCTTGTGGCGTTCTGGTGACTACCGCCACCGGTTTATGCACCATCCAGCTTTCCAGCAACTGCCATTGTGCCTCCTGCCAGGTGGCGACTGGCTTACCATCCAGCGCGACGATGAGGTCGCCTTGGCGCAATTTGGCAACTGCCGCTAATGAGCCCTGCTCTACCGGGCCAATATAGGGTTTGAGTCCAATTTCCCCCTGGGCAATCAAGCCCCAATAGCAGACAAATGCCAGCAAAAGGTTGGCTAACGGGCCAGCAAATACGATCCACATTTTCGCGGCGATCGACTGCTTGTCAAACGCTTGCGACCAGTCAGTGCCAGGCACATGTTCCACATCCGTCTCGCGACTATCCAGCATTTTGACGTAGCCGCCCAGTGGAATCCACGACAATACCCACTCGGTGGCTTGCGCATGTGCCTGATATTTGAAGATAGGCTTGCCAAAGCCAATAGAAAATTTAAGCACTCGCACGCCACAGCTGCGTGCTGCCAGGTAATGGCCAAACTCATGAATGGTGACTAACACACCAATGGCAACGATAAACGCCCAGATGGAGGTCATACGCTGACGGCCTTGCGCACTGGGGCAGTAGTCATATTGGCAATCGCTTGTGTCACAAACGCTCTGGCTTCTGCATCAATGGCCAGCAATTGCTCAATCGATTGCACCTGCTCAGCAGGCAATTGCTGCAAAGTCATTTCCAGCAAACGTGGAATGTCCAGATATTGAATCTGCTCACGCAAGAAGGCAGCCACCGCCACTTCGTTGGCCGCGTTGAGGATAGCGGGCGCCGTGCCGCCTGCGGCCAATGCGTCATAGGCTAATCGCAGACATGGAAAACGCTGGGTATCAGGCGCCTCAAACTCCAGCTTGGCCACTTCTATCAAACTCAGCGGTTTCACACCGGAGGCAATGCGCTCAGGATATGCCAGACCATAGGCAATCGGCGTACGCATATCAGGGTTACCCAATTGCGCCAGAATGCTGCCATCGACATAAGACACCATGGAGTGAATCACACTTTGCGGATGCACCACGACTTCGATCTGCTCGGGACGCGCATCAAACAGCCAGTGCGCCTCAATCACTTCCAGCCCTTTGTTCATCAGCGTAGATGAATCTACGGTGATTTTTGCCCCCATCACCCAATTCGGATGTTTAAGCGCCAAGGCAGGTGTCACGCCCTGCAGTTGCGCCTGCGTGTAGCCACGGAAAGGGCCACCGGATGCCGTAAGGATAATCCGGTTAACGCCGACATCACGCAAGTCGCTGTAAGCTTGCCTTGGCATGACCTGAAAGATGGCATTATGCTCGCTATCAATCGGCAACAAGGTGGCTTGCCCTTGTTTGACCGCATCCATAAACAATTGGCCAGCCATCACCAGGGTTTCTTTATTCGCCAGCAAAATCTTTTTGCCCGCTTTCGCCGCGGCTAGCGCAGGCAACAAGCCTGCGGCACCAACAATCGCCGCCATCACAATGCCCACCTCGGCATGTGCAGCCACTGCTGTCAGGCCTTCTACCCCGGCCAACACTTCTATGTTGAGCTGCTCGGCCTGCACTCGTTGCTGTAACAAACGGGCAGCTTCGGAATCCTGCATCACGGCATAACGCGGCTGATATTGCGCACATTGCTGCAGCATGGCCTCCACATTGCTATGGGCCGTAAGCGCAAACACGCCATAGCGGCCAGGATGTTGTGAAATCACATCCAGTGTCTGCTGACCGATGGTACCGGTGCTGCCGAGTATGGTGACGTATTGCAAAATAACCTCTTAAAACGAATAAGACTGTTGCCAGTAATGAAACCAGAACAGCAGGCACATGCCAATAGGCAACGCCGGAATCACGCCATCGACGCGATCAAGCAAGCCACCATGTCCGGGCAAGAATTGGCCACTATCCTTAAGATTGGCGCGACGTTTAAAAAAGGATTCAAACAGGTCGCCATAAATACCGGCGATGGTCACCACCCACAACCCTGGCAACACCCACCAGGTCGCAACGGCACCGGTGATTTTCAAGCCAGCGGCATAGGCAGCCACAGCCAGCAATGCGCCAGCCACACCCTCCCAGGTCTTGCCGGGGCTAATGGCAGGTGCCAATTTGTGTCGCCCGAACTGCTTACCGGCAAAATAAGCCGCACTGTCTGCGAGCCAGATGGTGGAAATAATCACCAGCAACACATAGGGATTCACTTCCTTGGCGGTGACCAAGGCCATCCACAATGACATCATCAAACCCCAGCCCAACAACAGGTTGAGCGCTTTGTGTTTGAAAAAGTCATTAAAAAACAGCGCAACAGGCACGACCAATAGCCAAAACACACTGGCCGCAACAAACACTTGCAACGCGCGATAAAAAAACCAGTGAAAGCCAAATTGGTGTAATAAATATAGCAACCCTACGCCAGTCACAGCAGACACAACCAGGAAAACACGCGTTTGTGCCACACTGAGTTGCAAGAAGCCCGCCCATTCACGCAAGCAAACCAGCGTCAGCGCCAGCATCACCGCTGCCCATCCCATGAGTGGCAAGCAAAACAGCGCTGGCAAAAACAAGCCCAGCAATACAATTGCGGTAATGATTCTGGTTTTTAACATAGTTTATTAAGGGGTACCGCTATCGGAAGTCAGCTGTTCACTGGTGCGGCCAAAACGTCTTTCGCGTTGATGGTACGAAGTCAATGCAGCCTCAAATGCCGCATCGTCAAAGTCCGGCCACAAGGTAGGGGTAAAATACAGTTCGGTATAAGCCAGTTGCCACAGCAGAAAGTTACTGATGCGAGTTTCGCCGCCGGTACGGATAAACAAATCAGGTTCAGGGGCATAAGGCATGGATAAATAAGGCGCCAGGTCTGCTTCGCTGATGGCAGTCACGTTACCCTTGTCAGCCAGCAACTGATTCACCGCATGCACCACATCCCAACGGCCGCCGTAGTTGACGGCAATCGTCAGTGTCAGACCGGTATTGCTGGCCGTTTGCTGCTCAGCCTCCAGCATTTTTTGCTGCAGAGCATGATTAAACGGGCTGCGGTCGCCAATGAGCTTTAAAATCACATTGGCCTCATGCAATTTCCTGACTTCCCTATCCAGCGCCTCCAGAAACAGGCTCATCAAAAAAGTCACTTCATCCGGCGGTCGACGCCAGTTTTCACTACTGAAAGCAAACAGGGTCAGGTATTTGATATCGAGACGGACACAGGCTTTCACCAGCGCACGTACAGACTCCAGGCCACGCTGATGACCAGCCACGCGGGGTAAAAAACGCTTTTTTGCCCAACGTCCGTTGCCATCCATAATCACCGCAACATGTTGCGGCACTTCCTGAATAGGCGGAACTTGCTTGGTAGAACTGGAAAATAAACCCAAATCGATCCCTGATTCCCTGATCGCGGTTAAACCGCCATCAAATCTGTTTCTTTTTGCTGCAAAATTTTGTCGACTTCGGCCACGGCCTTGTCGGTCATTTTCTGAACTTCGTCTTGTGCACGACGCTCATCATCTTCAGAAATCGCTTTATCCTTGATCAACTTTTTCAAGGCATCGTTAGCATCGCGACGCACGTTACGGATCGCCACCTTTGCACCCTCACCTTCGGAGCGCACAATTTTGGTCAAATCACGGCGGCGCTCTTCAGTCAGTATTGGCATAGGCACGCGGATCAAATCACCATTGGTGGCTGGGTTCAAACCCAGGTCACAGTCACGGATTGCTTTCTCAACTTTGGCAATCATGTTTTTTTCGTAAGGCTGCACGTTCAGTGTACGCGCATCGCCCAGATTGATGTTGGCCACCTGGCTAACGGTCACCATAGAGCCGTAATATTCCACCATCACGTGATCCAGCAAACCGGTATGGGCACGGCCTGTACGGATTTTCGCCAGATCGGTTTTCAATGCTTCCAGTGATCTATGCATTTTCTGCTCAGCAGATTTTTTAATTTCTTCAACCATCGTTACTCTCCAATCTTCATGCCAGGCTTAAGCCATGACACGCGTTCCTTCATTTTCGCCCAAAATCACGCGTTTCAATGCACCTTCTTTAAAGATGCTGAACACCGCAATCGGCATTTTCTGGTCACGGCACAGCGTAAATGCCGTGGCATCCATGACTTTTAAGTTCTTGTTGATCGCCTCATCATAAGAGACGATATCATAGCGTGTCGCCGTCGGGTCTTTTTTCGGGTCCGCCGTGTAAATACCGTCTACCTTGGTCGCTTTCAATACGATTTCCGCATCAATTTCTACACCGCGCAAAGCTGCCGCAGTATCGGTAGTAAAAAACGGGTTACCGGTGCCGGCACCAAAAATCACCACTTTACCCTCTTCCAGGTAACGAATCGCTTTGCCACGGATATAAGGCTCAGCCACGGCTTCAATATTCAACGCACTTTGTACGCGCGCAGCCACACCAGCGTGCTTCATGGCATCTTGCAAAGCCATGGCGTTCATCACCGTGGCCAGCATGCCCATGTAATCGGCAGTTGCCCTGTCCATACCTTCAGCTGCGGGGGCCACACCACGGAAAATATTGCCGCCACCGATGACGATGCCTACTTGCACGCCCATGCTGACGACTTCTTTGACTTGCGCCACGATGGCCGTCACTGTTTCGCGATTAATGCCATAGGCATCATCACCCATCAGCGCCTCACCAGACAACTTGAGCAATATGCGCTTGAAAGCAGGTTGTGCCATGATTATTTTCCCAAACTCAAAATGTGCTTATTTAATCACAAAACGCGCTTTCTTTGGCGTCTTGCGCCCGTTTTGGGCATAAAAAAAGTGGAATCCTGGGATTCCACTTTTTGGGATACCGCTTTAAAAAGTCAATTAGACTTTAGCAGCAGCAGCCACTTCAGCAGCGTAATCAACCACTGCTTTTTCAATGCCTTCACCGACCACGTACATGCTGAACGAAGCCACGCTTGCACCTTTGGATTTCAGCAATTGCTCGATGCTCAGTTTGTCATCCTTAACAAAAGCCTGGCTCAACAAAGTCACTTCTTTCAGGAACTTCTGCACAGTACCTTCAGCGATTTTTTCCAGCATAGCTTCTGGCTTGCCTGCTTCTTTGGCTTTTTCAATCGCAACACGGCGCTCAGCGTCGATCAGCGCAGCATCCACACCAGTGGCATCCAGTGATTTTGGTTTAGCTGCAGCAATGTGCATAGCGATATCTTTACCTAATGCTTCATCGCCACCAACCAGGTCCAGCAACACACCGATTTTGCTACCGTGTACATAGCTAAACAACTGGCCTTGTGCTGGCGTGCGAACAAAACGGCGTGGCGTGATGTTTTCGCCGATTTTACCAACCAGTTGAGCGCGAACAGCTTCAGCAGTCTCGCCACGCAGTGGCAGTGCACCTACGGCTTCAATATCAGCCGGGTTATTTTCGTTCACAGTTTGTGCCAGATCGCCTACAAACTTCAGGAATTCTTCGTTCTTGGCACAGAAGTCAGTTTCAGAGTTGACTTCAATCAATGTACCCAGTTTGCCATCAGCAGAAATGCTGATGCCTACAGTACCTTCAGCTGCAACGCGACCAGCAGCTTTGCTGGCTTTGTTACCAAAACGCACACGCAGAATTTCTTCTGCACGGGCCATGTCGCCTTCAGCTTCGGTCAACGCTTTTTTACAGTCCATCATCGGGGCATCGGTGCGCTCACGTAAGTCTTTCACCATGCTTGCGGTAATTTCAGCCATTTATTGCTCCTTTTATTCAACGACTCTGTTATTCAACGACGCGCTTGTTTACGCACAAGGCCGTCGCAGTCAATATTCTTTTCAGTGTATCAAGACTGTGTGACAGACAGATTGCGACATCACACACTCAACACCAATAAACTCAGCACAATAGAAAAAGGGGCGATGCGCCCCCCTTTTCAAGCCATCCGAAATTACTCGGCAACAGCCTCAGCTGCTGGTGCAGTTTCTTCCTGAGCAGCTTTTACGATTTCAGAAATCGCGTTTGCGCGACCTTCCAATACCGCATCTGCCATGCCACGTGCATACAAACGAATCGCACGTGAGGAGTCATCGTTACCAGGGATCACGTAAGTGATGCCGTCTGGAGAGTTGTTAGTATCCACGATACCGATCACTGGAATACCCAGTTTGCGTGCTTCAGTAATCGCGCCGCTTTCATGACCAACGTCGATCACGAAAATCGCATCTGGCAAGCCGCCCATTTCCTGGATACCGCCGATAGAACGCTCCAGCTTTTCGATTTCGCGCTTGATGCCCAAGGCTTCTTTTTTACCGAACTTGTCGATGCTGCCGTCTTGGATCATGGCTTCGAAGTCGTTCAGGCGCTTGATAGACTGTTTTACTGTTTTGAAGTTAGTCAGCATACCACCCAACCAGCGGTGGTTAACGTAAGCACAACCAGCGCGCTGCGCTTCTTCTTTGACGATGTCACGGGCTTGACGCTTGGTGCCCACGAACAGAATACGACCCTTGTTTGCTGCCAGTGTGCGCACGTATTTTTGTGCTTCTTCAAACAGTGGCAGTGTTTTTTCCAGGTTTACGATATGAATTTTGTTACGATCACCGAAGATGAACTCAGCCATTTTCGGGTTCCAGTAACGAGTTTGGTGGCCAAAGTGAACACCGGCCTCCAGCATTTGACGCATAGTCACAGACATGATTTTAGTCTTTCCATTCAAAGGGTTATTCATTAACATGCAATCAAAAACACCCGATTAAAGGCACCCAATGTGATTGCATGCAAGTTAATTGACATGAAAGTCAATCCAAAATTATAGCGCTTAAATCAATTGCTTTCAAGCACTTAACTGTTTTATCAGCATCGCTGGCGTCCCCGTCAGGACTCGAACCTGAAACTAGCCCTTAGGAGGGGCTGGTGATATCCTGTTTCACCACGAGGACCGCGGCGCTATTTTAAACGCAAGCGACCAAAACGCCTACCCTGAAAACAACAAAATCAGACTTGCCGACGCAGCAGGCTTGTGAGTAACATGCGGTTTTCAGTCTCTTTAAGCTGCCGACAATGCACAGTTCAGTCATCAACCGTTATGCCGCCGCCATCCGTGATGCCATTCTGGCCCACGAAGCCGATATTGAATGCCTGGACCGCGAGATTGGCGATGGCGACCATTACATCAATATGAAGCGTGGCTGTGAAGCGATTGCTGGCCTGGCAGATGAACTCAACACCCTAAGCGCCGCTGATGCGCTGAACAAGATCGGCATGAAGTTACTCAGCACCATTGGTGGCGCCTCCGGTCCCTTATTTGCCAGCTTTTTTATGAGCATGAGCAAATCACTTAAATCCAGTGACACCATCACCACATTACAAATCGCACTGGCGTTTGAAGCAGGCGTGCAGGCGATTATGCAACGCGGCAAGGCTCAAGCCGGTGAAAAAACCATGCTGGATGTCTTGATCCCGGTGGCCACCACATTCAAGCAACTGGCAGAACAAGGCCAGTCTGACAAAGACATCGCCGCAGCCTTGAAGCCCATCGCCAGCGACGGCCTGGAATCTACCCGCAACATGCTGGCGACGAAAGGCCGCGCCTCAGGCTTGGGCGAGCGAGTGATCGGTCATCTGGATGCTGGCGCGAAAAGTTGTCAGGTGATGATAGATACCATCTGTGACCTTGTGCTATCGGGACAATAAAACAAGGCAGTCACAAGCAAACCATTACCAGCCGGGCGTTACGCCATCCGCTTACAAAAAAACAGGGGCATCGATATGAAAAAGTTCGCCAACAACGTTGATCACATGCTGATTGAAAGCCTGACTGGCTTTGCCACTGCGCATAGCGATCTGGTCGAAGTGCAATTCGACCCCACTTTCGTCAGCCGCAAACACAAATCAGATAACAAAGTTGCCATCATTTCTGGCGGCGGCGCTGGCCACGAACCACTACATGCAGGCTATGTGGGCAAAGGGATGCTGGATGCGGCTTGCCCCGGCCAGGTATTCACCTCCCCTACACCTGACCAGATGCTGGCAGCCGCAGAAGCGGTGCATGCCGACAAAGGCGTGCTGTTTATAGTTAAAAACTATGCCGGTGATGTGATGAATTTTGAAATGGCGACTGAAATGTTGTCGTTTGAACATGCAACAGTGCTCACTTCAGATGATTGCGCCGTCGTCAACAGCACGTATACCACTGGCCGCCGCGGCGTGGCAGGCACAGTGATTATCGAAAAATGTGTCGGCAGCCTGGCAGAAACCGGCGCTGACCTCGCCAGTTGCAAGGCGCTGGGCGATAAAATCAACCTGCATACCTCCAGCATAGGCGCAGCGCTCACTAGCTGTACTGTGCCTGCCGCCGGTCGACCAACATTCGACATCAGCGACAGCGAAATCGAAATGGGTGTCGGCATCCATGGCGAACCCGGCCGCCGCCGCGAAGCGATGCGTGCAGCGGATGCCATTGTCGCCGACATGGTAAATGCCATCGTGCACGACTTCGAAGCCAAACAACTACCGACCCAAGGCGACATTTTGCTGCTGGTCAATGGCCTGGGCGCCACGCCACTCATGGAGTTATACCTGATTTACAACACGGCGGCTAAATTGCTCACAGAGAAAGGATTCAGCATTGCCCGCAGCCTGGTCGGTAACTACATTACCGCCATCGACATGGCAGGCGCTTCACTCACTGTTTGCCTGCTGGATAACGAGATCAAACAACACTGGGATAGCCCGGTACACACGGCCGGTTTACGCTGGGGCTGCTAAAAGCATCTACCCTCTCTCTCCGAACCGGCCTACCAAGGCCGGTCTGCCAAACTCGGCCTATTGCAAACTCAACCTACCGTAAGTGCAGTATTTTCATTTTCAGGCCGTCACTGTCAACCATCGACGCTTATGCCCGTTTTCAACAAAATCAGCATAATTGCAGCAATCTGCAACACGCGACGTCATTAGGCCTATTTAGTCATTGCGTCTCCGTGAACGCAGGAGTATGTTGATTCTCAGGGCTGCGAAACAATCCTTGCCACAGGCGGATTGATATAAAACAAAACAACATAAATATAAGATTTGAGCGTGTATGTCTGCAACAACCATCTGCTATTCCTCCTGAATTCACATTCAGCACGATTTCCACTGTCTCCAGAAATATAGCTTTCCCGGAATGATTATGCGTTTCCCGAACTACAAACAATCGTTAACCATGGATGTGATGTTGCAGATGGCCGTCAGGGTCAGCATCGTCATTATTGTCGTCAGTGCACTCACCTACTGGCATATTTATAAAACCCTGGTCAGTTCGACCATAGACGGCCTGGAGCATTACATTCAGGAGCGCGGGCAACGCGAGAGCGGAATTTTTAAACTGGCGGAGTCAAATCACCAGATTTTCAGGGCCACCTATCTGGCGCACTGGCAGCAGGACTTTTTCTATAACGACGCGTTCTTTTGGCACGTGTTTGAAAGAAGGTCAGACCAGACCATACGCTTGCAGAAAAAAGCCTACGACGGTTACTTCAACCATTCCGGCCTGATCAGCAAAGATGTCACTGCCTATATTGGCGCCAATGCCCCGATTGAAAACAATGCCTTCAGAAAAAAACTGCTGCTTGCCTACACCATGGTCGATCACTTTGGTGTGGCCTGGACACGGCAGTTTGCCAATCTCTACGTCTCCATGCCGGAGAACGTCAACATTGTGTATTGGCCAGGGGTGAGATGGGCGGATAACGCCACCAGTAAATTGAATGTGCTAAGTGAGGAATGGGTCTATATCACCACGCGGCAAAACAACCCCGAGCGCAAAAGCGTGTGGACTGGCCTTTACTATGACCCCACCGCGCTGGAATGGATGGTGTCACTGGAAACGCCGATTGATATCACGCCAACCAACACACTGAATATCGGCCATGACATTTTGCTGAATGCCTTGTTTGAACGCGTGTTTAATGACCATTTATCAGGCACTTATAATTTTATTTTCAGGGAAGACGGCCGCCTGATTGCGCATCCGGCCAAAATCAAGGAAATGAACCGTACGCGCGGCATGCTGATGATTTCACAGCTGAAAGACACACAACTGCATCACTACTTTCAAACGCTGCAATCCAATATCAAGAAAAAGCAAAAGGATTACTTTATTGTCGAGTCGGATGACGAATTTCTCGCCGTGACAAAAATTGATGGCCCGGGCTGGTGGTTTGTGACCGTGTATCCAAAATCTCTGCTCTCCTCCCCCTCTCTCAAGGCAGCCAAATTCATCCTGATTGTCAGCCTGTTTGCGCTGGTAATTGAACTCATCATGCTGTATCTGGTGATGATGAAAAAAGTGGTTGGCCCGCTGGAAACATTTATGGACGCGTCTAGCGCCATTGAAGGACAACGTTATGAAAAAATCACCGGCAATGTGCTGCCACTGCCTGACCATCTGGATAATGAAATTGGCAAACTGGCCAAACTGTTTAAAAGCATGTCTGGCAGTTTGCAGCACTTCCGCAGCGACATGCAGCGCCTGACCCACTCCCTGGAGGATCAAGTCAAGGTGAGGACGCGTGAGTTACAACGGGCAAAAGACAAAGCCGAAAAAGAAGCCACCATCGATAGCCTGACGCAAATCCCCAACCGACACTCCTTTTACAATCGGGCCAAAGCGATGGTGCAACAGGCAGATCATGCTGGCGAGCCGCTGTGTTTCCTGATGCTGGATATCGATTTCTTCAAAATCATCAATGATACTTACGGCCACCCACAAGGCGACCAAGTGCTGGTCGCTTGTGCACGCACCATAGAAAACACCATCCGTGAAAAAGACCTGCTGGGCAGATTGGGCGGCGAAGAATTCGCCGTGGTATTACCCAACACCAGCCTGGAAGAGGCGCGCGTGATTGCCGAGCGCATACGTGTCAGGATTGCCGAATTGTCGTTTTATACCACGCAACGTACGCAAAGCTTCCACACCACAATCAGCATTGGTATTTCGTGCGCAGCAGAGACGATTTATGCCTACGAATTGCTGTATAAACATGCCGATCTGGCGCTTTATGAAGCCAAGCAGTCCGGCCGTAACCTGGTGATTACTTATAGCGGAAATGCAACGCCACAAGAGGATGTGGCGGACAGTTAGAGCAATCAGCCGACGCCACGCTCAATCGTCAGCGAGCAGCGCCTGCCACAATTGCACCACAGCCGCCCGCTCGGACTGCAACTGGTCGTCGGCCACCAGCGCATCCAGACCTTGCAATTTGGCATGGTGTATCAAGGTGCGATATTCACGGTAAGCATCAGCGACTTTTTCAGCCAGCGCGCTTGATTCAATCAAACCCAGCTTGGCACAACGCTGTAATAAGGCAATATTGCCAATATTGTCAGTCAGCTCAGGATAATGCGCTGCCTGTGCCAGCACCAGATATTGCACCATAAACTCAACATCAATAATACCGCCTACCCCTTGCTTGACGTCAAAGCGATCGGCTTTGGGTTTATGCGCCTCGCGCATTTTTTCGCGCATGTGGGCAATCTCTTGTTTGAGTGCAGCAGTATCGCGCGGCTGGCACATAATCTGACGACGAACCTGCTCAAATGTTTCACCAATCGCAGTTTCGCCTGCCACAAAACGTGCGCGGGTAATAGCCTGATGCTCCCACACCCAGGCTTTGTGTTGCTGGTATTCGGCAAAGGCCTGCACCGTACTCACCAGCAAGCCGCTATTGCCATCTGGCCGTAATTGCAAATCGGTTTCATATAACAGGCCGGCATTGGTCAAGGTGTTAAACCAGGTATTCAGGCGCTGCGCAAAACGCGCATAAATCTCCTGCGCCCTGTCGGCCTCATCTTCAAACAGGAAAATAATATCCAGGTCAGACAAATAACCCAGCTCTTTGCCGCCCAGCTTGCCGTAGCCAATCACCGCAAACTTCGGGATTTCAAGATGCTTAAACGGCAGATTTTGCCAAACAGTCTGCACACTGACCTGCAGAATCACATCAGCCAGCGCGCTCAAGTCATCTGAAATCGCCTCCAGCGGCAAAGCCGTCATCAAATCCTGGGCGGCGATCTTGAGCACATTGGCATGCTTGAAATGGCGCATGGCGTCCATCTGCGCCTCCACATCGCCCGCCAGTTGCTGCATATGGCGCGTGAGCTCAATCTTTAATTGCGCCGCATCCAGCCGTTTGAACAGCGTCTGCTTATTCAGCAACTCATCGAGCAAAATCGGGTGGGCAGAGACATATTGCGCAATCCACGGGCTGGCGGCGCAGAGTTTAACAATCAAAGCCAACGCATCCGGAAACTCAGCCAGCAAGGCCAAATAGCTGGCGCGGCGGCAGATGCTCTCCAGCAAATCCAGCGTCCGTATCAAGGCGGTATCCGGCGTGGTGCTTTGCTGCTGGCTCGCTTCACGCAACAACAAAGGCATGAGTTGATCCAGGCGGCGGCGACTCTGCTCAGGCAACTGCTGAATACGCTGGCTGTTACGCGTTTGTTGCAGCAAATGCACAATATCACTGGCACGTGTATAGCCGTGTTCCTCCAGCCATTGCCCGGCTTCGTTGCCGCTCACGGTGCCTTGCCACAGTGCGGTTTCCTGCTGCAAGTCATTGCTTTGCTCGTCTTTAAACGTATCGTCAAAAAAACGCTGTACGCGGTCGCGGTGAATATTCAGCTCAGCGATGAAACTGGCCCAATCCGGCTGCTTCAGCATTTGCAATAAATAGCCGCGGTAAGTCTCAGAATCTGGCAAATCCTGTGTTTGCTGGTCATCGATATACATCAGCCGATGTTCCAGGTTGCGCAGATAAATATAACTTTCCTTTAACGCAGAGACATCGTCAGCAGGCAGCATGCCACGCGTTGCCAGACAATCCAGCACCGCCAATGTCGGCTTGATTTGCAAATCCGGGACTTGCCCACCGCGAATCAGCTGGAACACCTGCGCAATAAACTCGACTTCGCGAATACCGCCACGCCCCAGCTTGATATTATCAGACAGGCGGCGCTGCACCACATCGCGCTGAATCTGCACTTTCAGGTCACGCATGGACGCATAGGCGTTAAAATCCAGGTATTTGCGGAACACGAAAGGCTTCATCACCTTAGTCAGCGCCGTGTCCGGCCCGCACACGGCGCGGCCTTTAATCCAGGCATAGCGCTCCCACTCGCGGCCATAATTCTGGTAATAATCTTCCAGCGCATCCAGATTGCACACCAGCGCGCCCTCTGAGCCAAATGGCCGCAAACGCATATCGACGCGAAACACAAAACCATCTGCCGTGACATCATCCAGCGCAGCAATGACCTTTTTGCCTAATCTGGTAAAAAAGTCCTGGTTGCTGACCGACTTTGCACCATCCGTATCACCTTCTTGCTCGTAGGCAAAAATCAGGTCTATGTCAGACGACACATTCAGTTCGCGACCACCCAGCTTGCCCATGCCGACGACAATCATGCGTTGCGCCTGACCCTGTGCATCGCGTGGGTTGCCATAGGTTTCTGCCAAACGGGCGTGATAAAAATCCACCGCCGCAGTAATGGCTGATTCTGCCAGGGCACTGGTGATTTCTGCCACTTCGGCAAAGTCTGCCAGACCATTCAGGTCACGCACGATCATATGCGCCATTAAACGCTGCCGGTTCAGCCTGATTTGTTGCAAAAAAACAGATTCTTCAATATCTTTTTCATATAAAAACAAAGTGTTAACATCTTCAGTCTTATATGTCTTATATAAGTTATCTAACAAATCAGTTATAAAATCTGTATGTTTCGTAACGAATCTGGCAAAAAATGGGCTGCAGGCTGCTGCATGTAGTAAATAGGCGGCCTCTGTAGACGCGACCTGCTTTTCTGTTAGAATTTGGGCAAGCTGTTGCATGAGTTTTTGCTCTTGTAATGAGTTGTGTGCTCGGAGAGTTTGTCAATCAGAACCAGAATAATAATACCTGAGGTTCGCTCACACTTTCATTTTTTGACATTGATTTTTGGGGGTCGCTATGTCTATCGAATCAGTACTTCATGAACACCGCGTATTTGCGCCAGGCAAGGCATTTGCCAGCCAGGCAGCGGTGGGCAGCATGGAGGAATACCAGCGCCTGCATGCAGAAGCATTGCAGGATTACGAAGGATTTTGGGCCAAACTGGCACGCGAGTTATTGATTTGGCACAAGCCATTCACCAAAACGCTGAACCAGGATAATGCGCCATTCTATAAATGGTTTGAAGATGGCGAGTTGAACGTCTCCGCCAACTGCCTGGACAAGCACCTGCAAACCATCCCGAATAAAACCGCCATTATTTTTGAAGCAGATAACGGCGATGTAAAAAATATCACTTATAAAGAGTTGTATCACCAGGTTTGCCAGTTCGCCAACGGCTTGAAGTCGCTCAAGCTGGCCAAAGGTGACCGCGTCATTATCTATCTGCCGATGGGCATTGAAGCCATCGTCGCCATGCAGGCCTGTGCACGCCTGGGTATTATCCACTCCGTCGTGTTTGGCGGCTTTTCGGCCAAGAGCCTGAACGAACGTATTATCGACGCCGGTGCAGTCGCCGTCATCACCTCTGACGGCCAATACCGTGGCGGCAAAACCTTGCCACTGAAACAAGCGGTAGATGAAGGCATTGCCATGGGTGGCTGTGACAGCATTCGCCACATGGTGGTATTCAAGAAAACTGGCCAGGACGTGGCCTGGGATAATAAATGTACCTGGTGGCACGACCTGATTGCCGACAAGGCCGACACCTGTGAACCCGTAATGGTCGATGCCGAACATCCCTTATTCCTGCTCTATACCTCAGGCTCTACTGGCAAACCCAAAGGCGTACAACATAGTTCAGCAGGTTATTTGCTGCATGCCATGAACACCATGCGTTGGACGTTCGATATCAAGCCGGATGATATTTACTGGTGTACGGCCGATGTGGGCTGGATTACCGGCCACAGCTATGTGACCTACGGCCCACTGGCCATGGGCGCAACACAAATCGTGTTTGAAGGTATCCCTACTTTCCCTAACGCTGGCCGTTTCTGGGAAATGATCCAGCGCCACAAAGTCAGCGTGTTTTACACCGCGCCGACAGCGATCCGTTCATTGATTAAAGCCGGTGAAACTGACTTCACTACCCACCCCAACCATTTCGACTTATCCAGCCTGCGCCTGCTGGGCACCGTGGGTGAACCGATCAACCCGGAAGCCTGGATGTGGTACTACGAACAGGTCGGCGGCAACCGTTGCCCGATTGTCGACACTTTCTGGCAAACCGAAACCGGCGGCCATGTGATCACACCATTACCTGGCGCCACACCACTGGTACCAGGTTCCTGCACCCTGCCCTTTCCTGGCATTGATATTGATGTCGTGGATGAAACAGGCAAAGACATTCCCTGGGGCAGCGGCGGCCTGTTGGTGATTAAGAAACCCTGGCCATCCATGATACGCACCATTTATAACGACCCTGAGCGTTATAAAACCAGCTACTTTCCGGCTGAGCTGGGTGGCAATCTTTACCTGGCGGGCGATGGCGCGGTACGTGATGTCAACACCGGCAACTTCACTATCATGGGCCGCATTGACGATGTGTTGAACGTGTCTGGTCATCGCTTGGGCACCATGGAAATTGAATCAGCCCTAGTCGCCAATCATTTAGTGGCTGAATCTGCCGTGGTGGGTAAACCGCACCCGATCAAAGGTGAGTCTGTAGTGGCCTATGTCGTGCTCAAAGGCAAGCGCCCGGAAGGTGAAGAAGCGAAAAAAATCGTTGCTGAACTGCGCGAATGGGTAGGTAAGGAAATTGGCCCGATTGCCAAACCCGACGAAATCCGCTTTGGCGATAACCTGCCCAAAACCCGCTCAGGCAAAATCATGCGCCGCTTGCTGCGTAGTCTGGCTAAAGGCGAGGAAATCACTTCCGATATTTCCACCTTGGACAATCCCGCCATTCTGGAACAATTGAAACAGCCAATCAATTAAGACCGGACTGAATGTGGAAGGCCTGATTATCCTGATTGTGTTCGCGGCAGTAGCCATCTTCCTGATGCGAAAATAATCCGGCCAGGTGCATGATGCGGCCCAATGTAAAATCTGGGTTAAAATAGCGCTTTTTCCCAAAGCGCTATTTTTTCATGTCCAGTTTGCAGCAAGAAGTTGAACGCCGCCGTACCTTTGCCATCATTTCGCACCCGGATGCGGGTAAAACCACGCTCACCGAAAAACTGCTGTGGTTTGGTGGTGCGATTCAGGTCGCCGGTGAAGTGCGTGGCCGTAAAGCGGCGCGTCATGCCACCTCAGACTGGATGGAACTGGAAAAGCAACGCGGCATTTCCGTCACCTCCTCTGTGATGCAGTTTCCGTATCGCGAACATATGGTCAACCTGCTGGACACACCAGGCCACGATGACTTCTCGGAGGACACCTATCGCACCCTGACCGCCGTAGACTCGGCGGTGATGGTGATCGACTCTGTAAACGGCGTCGAAGCGCAAACCATTAAACTGCTTAACGTCTGCCGCATGCGCGACACGCCAATTATTACTTTCATCAACAAGCTAGACCGCGAAAGCCGCGCGCCTATTGAGTTGCTGGATGAAATCGAAACGACATTGGGCATGGAATGCGCGCCCATGACCTGGCCAATCGGCATGGGTAAAACCTTCCGTGGCGTGTATAGCCTGGTCAATGACTCCATTTTATTCTTTGATCCGCGCGCTGAAAAAGGCACTTCAGAGACCATTCAAGGTCTGGATAATCCAAGACTGGATGAATTGATTGGCTACCAGGCGCAAGAGCTGCGCGTAGATATTGAGCTGGTACGTGGCGCTTCTAACGAATTTAATAAAGAACGTTATTTAAGCGGTAAACAAACGCCGGTATTTTTTGGCTCAGCCGTGAATAACTTCGGCGTGCAATCGCTGCTGGATGCGGTAGTCGACTTATCACCTCCGCCACAAGCCCGCAAAACAGCCACCCGTGCTGTGGCGGCTAACGAAGAAAAATTCGCTGGCTTTGTGTTTAAAATCCAGGCCAATATGGATCCCAAACACCGTGACCGCATTGCATTCTTACGTGTGTGCTCGGGCCGTTTCGAGCGTGGCATGAAGATCAAGC
This sequence comes from Methylophilus sp. UBA6697, assembly GCF_002454655.1. Classification (NCBI taxonomy): domain Bacteria; kingdom Pseudomonadati; phylum Pseudomonadota; class Betaproteobacteria; order Nitrosomonadales; family Methylophilaceae; genus Methylophilus; species Methylophilus sp. UBA6697. The sequence goes on along the minus strand of NZ_DKJH01000003.1, from coordinate 179,201 downwards.
AGGTCGCCTCCGGCAAGATGCTCAACGTCAATAACGCCATCACTTTTATGGCACAAGACCGCACCATTATGGATGAAGCCTACTCCGGTGACATCATCGGCATCCCCAACCACGGGACGATTAAATTGGGCGACACGTTTACCGAAAACGAAGCACTCAAATTCATTGGCATCCCGTCGTTTGCGCCAGAGTTTTTCCGTCGCGCACGCATTAAAAACCCGATGAAAATGAAGCAGCTGCAAATCGGCCTCAAACAGTTATCCGAAGAAGGCGCGGCGCAGCTATTCCGCCCCTTATTATCGAACGACCTGATTTTGGGCGCAGTGGGTATGTTGCAATTTGACGTAGTCGCGCACCGCCTGGAACATGAGTATGGCGTCGATATGGTGTTTGAGCCCTACGACTGTTACACCGCACGCTGGCTCAAAGGCTCTGATGCCGACCTGAAAGCGATTGCGGATAAATACGGCTTTAACGTCGGCCTCGATAGTGCCGATGATTACGTTTACCTGGCCCCTAACCGCGTTAACCTGCAAATGGCACAAGAACGTTATCCGGATATCCAGTTTATGGAAACACGGGAAATCGCCTAAGCGCGGGCAATTAAGCTGTCGGGTAGTCAGACCATGTCCACTTTAGTGCCGTCCGGCGTGCTTAAGGCATTGTCTCTCAAGCAACCATTTGCATGGCTGATTGCCAACGGTTACTTACTGGTAGACGACCGCAGCTGGGGCACGCAATATCGCGGCCCCATCCTCATTCATGCCAGTAAAGGCCTGTATGAGGAATATTATCAGTACATTAAACGCCACACTGACGTTCCCATCCCTGACCGAGATAAACTGGAATATGGCGGCGTCGTTGGTATTGCCAAACTGGTTTTGTGCAGCAAGCCTGGTGAGTTACCTGCTGGCATTAGTCGCGAACAGCGCGCGCATTTTGGCGGCGTACATCAAGAATATTATGGTTTTCTATTTGAGCAAGCCACGCCATTACCGTTGATGCCCTGCGCTGGGAAGCTGGGTATTTTTGAGCTGGATATAGATAAGCTGTTGGCAGCACCGCCGGCGGCCCAGTCCGAATTATTTTAATCTGTGACCAGAGCTTATCACTCAGGTAACAACCTAGTGATAAATAGCGTGTTTTTGAGAGTTGGAGTCATATGAAAAACCCTTGCCCATGCTATAGCGGCCAGCCTTATTCCGCTTGTTGCCAGCCTTTACATGAAGGGCAAGCAGCGCCGGATGCAGAGCGCTTAATGCGTTCGCGCTACAGTGCTTATGTGATGAAACTGCCGGACTATATTCTAGCGACCTGGCATCCGGACACCAGGCCAGAAACATTGACCTTGGATGACCTGAATGGCATTAAATGGATGAAGTTACTGGTGAAAATACATCAACAGTCAGATGCCACACATGCCGAAGTTGAATTTAGCGCAACGTATCAGAGTGGGAACCAGAAAAAAACGCAACTTACCGAGCATAGCCGGTTTGTAAAAGAGAATGATCGCTGGTTATATGTCGGCGAGAACCAGAAGCCGCCTGTAGATTAACCTCGTCATCCAGTCCATAAAGGACAATCAGACTGGCAAATGAAGTCGAAATCGGGAGAGTGCTCGATTCACTGAGCCAATCCAGGATGGCAAGATGAAGCGCATGCGGATAGATGCGCTGATGGCCATCCTGATCCAGCGCTAGCAAAAGTTGCTTGATCTCATATTGACTAAGGCCGACTAAGGCGCGCTCCAGCGTACTCTGATCCAGATAACCATATTGATGCTTATCTAAGCGTAAAAAGATGTTCTGGGTAAACTGTGCGCTCACCTTGCAAATAATACTCGCCATAAATTTCGTTCTCCTGCACTCATCATGTGATGTCAGGTTTATTCTAGGCGCATCAATATCTCAACGGTGTATCGCTGTGTAACGCTTTGTATCACAACAAGTAATAAAAAACCCGCCTGTCGATCAACAAACAGACGGGTTTAATATTCACACAAAAATTACATGCCCTGCTTCAGACTCTCCATAATAAATGGATCAAGATCACCATCCAGCACCCCTTGCGTATTGCCGATCTCGACATTGGTACGCAAATCCTTAATACGGCCCTGGTCCAGTACATAGCTACGGATCTGGTGACCCCAGCCAATATCGGTTTTGGCATCTTCCAGCGCCTGCTTCTCTTCGTTACGTTTGTTCAGTTCCAGGTTATACAACGCGCCTTTCAACATATTCATCGCTTCCTCGCGGTTGCGATGTTGTGAACGGTCATTCTGGCATTGCACCACCACATTGGTCGGCAAGTGGGTAATCCGCACCGCAGAATCGGTTTTGTTAATATGTTGACCACCGGCACCACTGGCGCGGTAGGTATCAATGCGTAAATCGGCCGGGTTGATTTCAATTTCAATCGAATCATCGACTTCGGGAAAAATCTGCACACTGGCAAAACTGGTGTGACGCTTGGAGTTGGCATCAAATGGTGACTTGCGTACCAGCCTATGCACGCCACTTTCCGTGCGTAGCGTGCCAAATGCATAATCGCCACTGACTTTGATGGACGCGCCTTTAATCCCGGCGATATCACCCTCAGACTCTTCCAGCACCTCTACCGTAAAACCCTTGCGCTCGACATAACGCAGATACATGCGCAGCAACATGCCCGCCCAGTCTTGCGCCTCAGTGCCGCCACTGCCAGACTGAAACTCAATAAAGCAGTTATTGGCGTCCATGGGCTGCGAGAACATGCGTTTAAACTCCATCTCGGCGATGGTTTTTTCGACTTTCTTTACGTCATCACTGACGCTGAGCAGCGTATCGTCATCGTTTTCTTCGCGCGCCATGTCGAATAGCTCCTGGCTATCCGTCAGCGATTGTGCGACGGCATCCAGCGTGGTGACCACAGTTTCCAGCATGCGTTTTTCCTTGCCGAGCTTTTGCGCTTTTTCGGCATCATCCCAGACTTTGGGGTCTTCAAGCAGGCCGTTGACCTCGGCTAAACGTTGCTCTTTGTTTTCGTAGTCAAAGATACCCCCGAAGGGCATGGTGACGTTGGGTCAAATCGCTCAACGCATTGGCGATGGCATTTAGTTGTTCTGCTTCCATGTGATTGATTTTAAATTGTGTAAAAACCACTATTATACCGCAGCTAAAACGCTGATTCAGCGCCAAAACATGCCTTGTATTCCATATCAGATACAGATTTTTGTCACAAACATTGTCACAAAATAGTAAAATCCCTGTCACAAAACTTTGAAACCACTAGGGAGTACCCAATGGCGAATGCCACTTTTGGCCGCATCATGGCTGCAATCAGCCCCAGAAACGATAACTATTTTGTACTGTTTAACCGTCTGGCCGATTGTGCGGTGCGTGGTTCCAAAGTGCTGGCCCTGATGGCTGCGGAAGTCGATCAGGCAAGTTTCCAGAAACATTTCTCTGATATTCGCGATATTGAATCCGAGGCAGATGAGTACACCAAGGAAATCCTGCTGTCCTTGCACAAAACCTTTATCACCCCGTTTGACCGCCGCGAAATTCGTGAGCTGGCGATGGCGCTGGATGACATCATCGACTATATGGAAGCCATTCCGCAAAGCGTGGAAATTTACGGCCATAGCAAATTCACCCCTGAGATGGTCGCCCTGGCGCAAATCCTGTTGCGTGCCGCTGAAAAAGTCCAGGACGCCGTACACATGTTGTCTGACATGAAAAATGCCGAGCGCATTTTGCGTACCTGTGAAGAGATCAGCAAGATTGAAGGCGAAGCCGACCATATCATGCGCTCCGGCATGCACAGGCTGTTTGAAGAAGACCATGATGCCCGCACCTTAATCCGCTCAAAACAATTATATGACCTGTTTGAAGAGGCCGTAGACAGCTGTGAAGACGTGGCTGACGTCATCCATGGCGTTGTGCTTGAACGCATCTAACACCGTCACCAGGAACTCAACATGGATCATGTGATTTTAGTCATGGCGGTGCTAGTCTTCGTCGCCCTGATTTTTGACTTTATGAACGGTTTTCACGATGCGGCCAACTCGATTGCGCTCATGGTGTCCACCCGTTTATTGACTCCGCAGGCGGCAGTAATCTGGGCCGCTTTTTTCAACTTTGTCGCGTTTATGTTTTTTGGCCTGCATGTGGCCGATACGGTGGGCAAAGGCATTATTGACCCGAACATCGTCAATAACACCGTCATTTTTGGTGCGCTGTTTGGCGCCATTGCCTGGAATGTGATCACCTGGTGGTTTGGCATTCCCTCTTCTTCATCTCACGCACTGATTGGCGGCCTGATTGGCGCAGGCATGGCACATTCTGGCACCAAAGGCGTGATTATCGGCAGCAAGCTGATCAGCACCGGCATTGCCATTATCCTGTCGCCACTGTTTGGCATGATACTCGCGTTGCTGTTATCGATTGGCATTATGTGGGTGTTTCAAAAGTCGTCACCTTACAAAATCGAAAGCCGGTTTAACAAACTGCAATTTATTTCATCTTCATTGTTCAGTCTTGGCCACGGCGCTAATGACGCGCAGAAAACCATGGGCATCATCACCGTATTACTGTTTGCCAATGGCTATTTGCACGGTGACTTCCACGTCCCGTTCTGGGTCGTCATTGCCTGTCAGCTAGCGATGGGCCTGGGCACGCTGTTTGGTGGCTGGCGCATTGTGCGTACGATGGGTATGGGCATCACCAAGATCCGCCCGACCGGTGGCTTCGCTGCGCAAACCTCAGGCTCGATTGCCTTATTCCTGGCGACAAGTTTAGGGATTCCGGTCTCGACCACCCATACGATTACCGGTGCGATCGTCGGCGTCGGCTTATCACGCCGCATGACGGCCGTACGCTGGGGCCTGGCGTCACGCATTGTCTGGGCATGGGTGCTCACCATTCCTTGTGCCGCGATCATGGCGGCGATTGCCTATCATATTGGTGAAAGCTTGCTGTAAGGAAAATCAGTGATAAAAAGGGGCGCAGACTGCGCCTTTTTTATTTTTTGTCACATTTCTGTCATATTAAGTTTTTATGATTTCGTGCATCACAACAGACAACACCAAACACAGGAGTGTATAGATGAAAACCCGTTTGTTCCGCAATACTTTAATGGCCGGTCTGATCGTTCAGGCATTTAGCTTCACGCACTCAGCAACGGCTGCGGACAAAATCATCAAGATTGATGGTTCCAGTACGGTTTACCCGATTACCGAAGCCGTCGCTGAAGAATTCCAACGCGCCAAAGGCGTGAAGGTCACTGTCGGCGAATCTGGCACTGGCGGCGGTTTTAAGAAGTTCTGCCGTGGCGAAACCGATATTTCAGATGCGTCCCGCCCTATTTCACAAAAAGAAATTGATGCGTGTAAAGAAGGCGGCGTACAGTTTATTGAATTGCCTATCGCTTACGATGCATTGACCGTGGTCGTGAACGGTAAAAACGACTGGGTGAAACAAATCACCGTCGCAGAACTGAAAAAAATCTGGGAGCCAGGCTCTAAAGTGAAAAGCTGGAAAGAAGTGAACGCCACTTACCCAGACAAAGCCATTAATCTGTATGGCCCAGGCACCGCCTCTGGTACCTTTGATTACTTTACAGAAGCAATCAATGGCAAAGCCAAAGCCAGCCGTACTGACTACACACCGTCTGAAGATGACAACGTATTGGTACAAGGCGTAGCCGGTAACGCAGGTGGCATGGCCTACTTCGGCCTGGCTTACTACCTGGAAAACACGGACAAGCTGAAAGCGGTACCTGTGGTGGCTAAAGAAGGTGGTAAACCAGTACTGCCATCCGAAGCTACTGTGATGGATGGTACATACCAGCCATTATCCCGCCCGCTGTTTATTTATGTGAACGCCACCTCAGCGGCCTTCAGACCAGAAGTGAAAGCCTTCGTTAACTATTACCTGGAAAACGCGCCAGAACTGGTGAAAGAAGTGAAATATGTGCCACTGCCAAAAGCAGATTACACTGCCGTGAAAGAACACTTCAAGGCAATGAAACCAGGCACTGGCTTCAACGGCACCTCTGAAGTCGGTATCAAGATTACTGACTTGTTATCCCGCATCAAGTAATCATAAAAAAGGGGCTGCAATGCCCCTTTTTTAGTGATGACTCGGCCTGAACCGCGGATTATCCGCTAAAATTCTTCCCTGGCAGATCAATACTCTTGATCATTAGTAAAAGATCAACACACTATGGCGACCCAAGCAATGCAAGCTCCCGTGCAACTGACCATCAGCCCCAGACTGGCGAAAAATATCCGCCGCAATGTCAAAGAGCGGATTATTGAACTGATCCTGATGATGGCAGCCCTGGTCGCTGTCGCCACCACATTTGCGATTGTCGGCGTGTTGCTGTACGAATCGCTGAGTTTTTTCAAAACAGTGTCCGTCATCGAGTTTTTTACCGATACGCAATGGACACCCTTATTTGAAGATGCGCACTACGGCATTATGCCGCTGGTATCCGGCACCCTGACTACCTCAGCCATTGCACTGGCCGTTGCCGTGCCGATTGGTACCATTTCAGCGATTTTCCTGTCTGAATTTGCTTCACACAAAACGCGCGAAATCATCAAGCCTATCCTGGAATTATTAGTCGGCGTGCCTACGGTCGTATTTGGCTATTTCGCGCTGTTTTTTGTGACCCCTTTACTACAAAGCATCTACCCTGACCTGCCGAGCTTCAACATGCTGGGTGCGGGTATGGTGATGGGCATCATGATTATTCCGTACATTGCCTCCATGTCTGAAGATGCCATGCGCGCCGTACCGATGAGTATGCGTGAAGGCTCTTATGCCATGGGTGCGACACGTTTCCAGACAGCAATTAAAGTGGTCACACCGGCGGCAATTTCCGGCATTGTGGCAGCGTATATTCTGGCGATTTCACGCGCGGTGGGCGAAACCATGGTAGTCGCGATTGCCGCTGGCCAGCAACCTAACCTGACCTTTAACCCGCTGGATAGTGCAGCGACCATTACCGCTTATATCGTACAGGTGGCCATGGGTGACTTGCCACATGGCAGTATCGGTTATCAAAGTATTTTTGCAGCAGGCCTGGTATTGATGGCCATGACTCTGTCATTCAACATTTTTGGCCACTGGGTACGCAAAAAATACCGCGAAAGCTACTAATAAACTGTCTCATTGCTGACATATAACCACCATACACTGCCAGTAGCCAGACTACTGGCCAATGCGGAAATAAAAAATCATGGAACATAAAGCTTCTGTCCTCGAAAATCTGGCCGACGTCCGCGCCATGATTAAACGCCACAAGCGCAATGACACACTGTTTGCCACCCTGGGCCTGATTTGCCTGATGCTGGGTTTAATGACACTGATGTTGCTGTTCTGGCAACTGATTGCCGATGGGCATCCAAAATTTAACCTGGATTTTTTAACTGAATTCCCTTCGCGCCGTGCTGGCCGTGCCGGTCTACTTTCAGCTTGGGTTGGCTCGTTACTGGTGATGTCTGTCACGTTTCTGACCGCCGTACCCATTGGTGTCGCTGCTGGCTTATACCTGGAAGAATACGCACCAAAAAACTGGTTTACCGACCTGATTGAAATCAACGTGTCTAACCTGGCAGGCGTGCCTTCTATCATTTACGGCTTGCTGGCACTGGGCTTGTTTGTCTACATGCTGGACTTCGGCCAAAGCATTCTGACCGCCGGTTTAACCTTGGGCTTGCTCATTCTGCCGATTGTCATTGTCTCGACCCGTGAGGCCATCCGCGCTATTCCGGTGTCTATCCGCGAAGCTGCTTATGGCGTCGGCGCGACCAAATGGCAAGTCGTTTACGATCATGTATTCAAATACTCTTACGGCGGTATCCTGACCGGTATTATTATCGGCATGGCGCGTGCCCTGGGTGAAACTGCGCCGATTATTACCATTGGTGCACTGACGTTTATCGCCTTCTTGCCACCAAGCCCGATCACGACTGAACCCCCATTCCTTAATTTTGAATGGTTGTCTTCAGGCTTTACCGTGATGCCGATTCAAATGTTTAACTGGCTGTCGCGCCCTGACCATGCATTTCATGTCAATGCGGCTGCCACCGGTGCACTGATTATCGTTGTCACGCTGTTAATGAACGGTGCAGCTATCTGGTTGCGCTACAAAATTCGTAAAAATATTAAATGGTAATGCCACATAAGATTTAGGAAACTCCATGGCCACTGTCACAACTGCAATAAAAGCCGAAGCACGCGATTTAAACTTTTTTTATAGCAACGGCGCACGCGCACTCAAAGGCATCTCCATGCCTTTATATGAAAATAAAATCACGGCGCTGATTGGCCCATCCGGTTGCGGAAAATCTACCTTCCTGCGCTGTTTTAACCGCATGCACGATTTATATCCTGGTAATAAATACCAGGGCGAGATTGTGATGCACCCGGACAACACGAATGTGCTGGATTCAGGCGTAGACCCGATTGAAGTGCGCATGCGTATCAGCATGGTGTTCCAGAAACCTAATCCGTTTCCGAAATCCATCTACGAAAACGTGGCTTACGGCCTGCGCGTGCGTGGTGAAAACAACAAACGCATCATGGACGACAAAGTAGAAGAAGCGCTCAAAGGCGCGGCTTTATGGAACGAGGTCAAAGACCGTTTGCACGACCTGGCATTCAACCTGTCCGGCGGCCAGCAACAACGCTTGTGTATCGCCCGTGCCTTGGCCACCGACCCGGAAATCATGCTGTTTGACGAGCCCACTTCAGCACTGGACCCGATTGCGACCGCTAACATTGAAGAACTGATGGTAGAACTGCGTAGCAAGCTGACGATCTTGGTGGTGACGCATAATATGCAACAGGCAGCGCGCGTATCCGACTACACCGCGTATATGTACCTGGGTGAGTTGATCGAGTATGACGATACCGACAAAATCTTTACTAACCCTGGCCGTAAAGAAACCGAAGACTACATTACCGGCAAGTTTGGCTAATTTAAAAGATCGAATAAAAAACGCCACACTATGTGGCGTTTTTTTATTGGTGGCGTTTTTTATTGCTATGCAGCCATATTTATTGGCGGCGGATGCCTGCTTCCAGTACAAAAAACTGTGGGCTCAATGCGGCTAAAGGTGCTTTGAGCTTTTCCACTTCTGTCGCCGGTGCGTGCACTTCCAGGCGAATCAACTTCGCCAGTTTGAGCGCTTCCCCCAGTGGCTCAGCCACGTTGTCCAAATGCGCAAGAATGCCCTCTGCACTGGCATAGCCTTCGCGGCAATGCGCAATATTGCCACTGAATGAAAATGCATAGTGCATACAGTCGGCTTCGTTACGGGTCTTGTCTAAAAACTGGGCACCTAGTGCCTTAAATGCGGCGAGGTTCTCGGTAGGCACTTCAAAATAAGGAACCAGCGTGCAGCAGGTGTCTGGGGTAAACATGGTTGATTTCTCCTGATAGGTTACGCTTGCATCAATACAAGTCTGTCCATATCTTGGCGGGCAGGCGGCTGACCGTCAAGCCTCCCCGCACAAAATCAGGATTTTAATGAGGCCGCTATGCTTAGGCAGCGGCAGACGCAGCCATGGGCATATGCGTCAGCATCAGGCGCTCATAGCACTCAAGCAGTTTGTTTGCTTGTGCGTCGCTGGACCACACTTGCTCCACATAGCGCTTACCCTGTTTACCAACGCGCTCACGCAATTGATGATCTATGAGCAAGGTTTGTACTTGTTCGGCAAAGTGCAACTCATCATCTTTCGCAATCAAGGCACCCTGCTCCTGACGTAAAATGGAGGCTGTACCCAGTTCGGCAATTGCCACCACAGGGGTAGACTGCGCCATGGCTTCTAGCAATACCAAGCCTTGTGTTTCGCTCTTGGAAGCAAACACAAAAATATCTGCCGCCTGATAGGCTGCGTTCAGGCCAACGGCGCGATCCAGGTAGCCGAGGAACATCACGTGCGACTGCAGCCCATTATCACGCGCCATTTTCTTCAACATCGCCTCGGCCGGGCCTTCACCGGTAATCACCAGCAACACCTCGGGGTGATCCTGAATCACCAGCGATAGCATTTCGAGCAAGAACTGTATGTTTTTTTCATAAGCCACACGGCCAACAAACATCAATAAAGGACGTTGTGCCGGGATACCATACTTCTCCCTGAACGCGGCACCATCACCGGGAATAAAGCGCGAAGCATCCAAGCCAGTCGGGATGACCGTGATAGGTGTGGTAACACCATATTGCTGCAAGACCTCCCGCATCTGCGCTGAAGGAGATACCACGGTATCCACCTGCTGGCATTGCTTGCGTGACACCAATTGCGCAATGCGCACCGCCCATTGGCGTGGCACCCAAGGCAAATAATGATGCATATAATCTTCAAAAAAGGTGTGGTAGGTTTCCACCACGGGCACTTGCAAACGCTTACCAATCTTGAGCCCGGCATAATGTGCAATAAAAGGCGTATGGATATGTACCAGGTCATAATCACCTGGATGCAGGCTGTTGATGTAAGTCACCAAGGCTGACCATTTCATTAAATAGTCTTCTGGATCGAACACGATTTTGCGGGCGTCTATGCGGGTAATCCAGGCCTCGTCTGCCGACAGTGGCTGGCCCGGCTGAGCAGGATACTGCGGTGCAATCAGATGGACGACATGACCCTGCTCGCGCAAGCTCTCGGCAAAGGTACGGATGCTGGTAGACACCCCATTCACGCGCGGGAAGTACACATCTGAAATCATCAATATTTTCATGCAGGATTCCGAGTTAACAAATCTCACATAGCTTAACAAGAGCTCATGATGCTTTTATGACAAAAACTGCTTTCATATCAACGTCATACAGATTTCATCTAACTGTCATTTAGCAGGCGCAAAGTGCGCGCATGTCACTCCGCACCCTGACCATTATTTTGCTACTGTTACTGGCCCTGCCAAGTGAAGCACATGCCTGGGGCTTGTATTCGCATGTTGCCTATACACACCAGTGGCTGCAGGCCTTGCCGCTGTTGCCACTGCCCTGGCTGGGCGTCATGCGGCGTTACCCGACACTGGTAATGGCTGGCGCCTGCCTGCCCGACCTGGCCGTGGTATCGCGCACGTTTAACCATAGCCATGGCTGGGGCATCGGCCAACAACTATTGCATACCAAAAACGATAGGCAACTGGCACTGGGCATCGGCTACAACCTGCATCTGCTGACAGACGTGGTTGCCCACCAGCACTTTGTGCCGACCTTTGAGGCCAAATGGCAGCACCATAGCCTGCTCACCCATGCGGCTGCCGAGTGGGCCATGGATGCCTACCTGCATATGCCAGACCTGCCTACCCCTGGCAAACTGCTGCGTATACACCGCAAGACCATTGTAGACACGCTGACACAATCATTGCAATGCGAAGCCGACACGGTGAATAAAGCAGTCTCTCGCCTGGCCAGTGCAGACCAGGCCTTGCGCCTGTCACGTATTCCACAATACCTGCTGCGCCGTTACTGCAGGCTGGATAACGAGTTTGAACACAAACTTGGGTACTACCGTGACCAGGTCACATTGGCGTTGCAGGACCTGCCGCAACTGCTTAACGGCCACTTTCCATCACTGCATGCCGAGCATATCAACCTGGGCATGGAGCAACTCGATGACTGGCGCCGTAAATGCCTGCAAGATGCCCGCCTGCGCCCTACGCGCGCCATTAGTGCCTTTGAGCACTATCAGCATCAATGGTCTAACCAGCCAGATTGTTAGCGAAATAGCCGCTGGACTTGAATCTATTGGCATTGGCGCCATCTAAAGACTAGCTCGCCTTCGACGTTTCTCTGGATTCATACGCATGCCGCCACTCCGCTTTCTGATCGTCACCACCACGCTGGTGGGTCTTTTACACTATTACATTGGTTCGCGCCTGTTAGGGCAACTCTCATGGCCAAGTATTGTTCTCTGGCTCGGCTGGGCGGGATTAGCCGCCTCTGCGTTATTACAACCCTTGGCATTTCTGGCACGCGGCTTCATCAACCAGTCCTTGCGTGATGGCGTAAGCTGGGTGGCAATGACCGTGATGGGGCTATTCTCGTCCCTGCTGGTATTCACGGTCTTGCGTGATGTATTACTGCTGGTGATGGCAGGCTTGCACGCATTACATGTGGTGCAAATTGATTTCACTGCCCTTGAAAAACAGTCAGCCTTACTGGCAGTCACGGCAGCCTTTGTCATCAGCATCATTGGCTTCTTTAATGCGCGCAAACTGGCGCGCGTGGTCAATGTCACCGTGCCACTACGCGATTTGCCAGTGAGCTTGCAGGGATTCCGTATTGTGCAGATCAGCGATATTCATGTTGGCCCAACCATCAAGCAAGGCTATCTTTCCCGCATTGTGCAACAGGTGAACTCCTTAGAAGCAGACCTGATTGCGATCACCGGCGACCTGGTCGATGGCCGCGTGCATGAACTCGCAGAGCATACGCGCCCATTGGCAACGCTTGAAGCACGCCATGGCAGTTTTTTTGTCACAGGCAACCATGAGTATTATTCAGGCGCGCTAGCCTGGATCAATGAACTGGAACGCCTCGGTGTACGTGTGTTACTCAATGAACACGTAAAACTGTCGCATGAAGGCGCCACCCTGGTATTGGCTGGCGTGACTGACTATACGGCAGGCAGTTTCTATGACGACCATCACAGTGATCCGCAAGCCGCCATTGCCGGCGCGCCCGCAGATGCGCCCAAGATATTACTGGCGCACCAGCCACGCAGCGCAGAGGCTGCCGAGGCGGCGGGCTTTGATTTGCAACTCTCTGGCCATACCCACGGCGGACAATTCTGGCCATGGAAATACTTTGTACCGCTACAACAACCTTATGTGGCAGGCCTGCACCGCCTGCAAGACCTGTGGATTTACGTCAACCGTGGTACCGGCTATTGGGGCCCGCCTAACCGCTTTGGCTCACCGTCGGAAATCACCTGCTTAACGCTGGTAGCCGCTGGCGATTAAGTCTAATATTTAAATGGCCGCTGCCTGGCGCCGGAAGCGTAAGTCAGGCAGATAAGTGGCCAATATCAACAATAAGGCCAGCAACAGATAAATAGCGCGCAACGGGTAGTCCGTCACAAAGCTGGCGGTGGCTGGCTTACCTGCCAATGCACGGTAAAACGCCTCGTTATCGGCACCTTTCAGATAACTGCCCTTAAACTCATCGGCCAGCGACTTCAGATAATCTTCTTCCAGCTGCGATAGCATGCGGTCATACTCGGCATAGGCCACGGGCGGGTCCGGTTCATCCTGGCTCGGGTCAGCATACGTCACACCCACCGCCCCGGCGTTGTTATTGTCACTCACTGGCCAATCCCCTACCCGTTTATTGGCCGAGTTATAGCGTGGAATCGCCACCTTTTGCGGGCCGCCAACGCCAATAAAAGTAAAAAACTCACCAATCTGCACGCCACTCAAGTCCTGCTTAATCGTCACATTCACGCGCGGCGCTTCATCGCCATCAGTAAAAAATAACATTTGGGCTGGCTGATTGAGCGCATCATACACATGCGTCGCCGCATGCACGGCAAAACTGAGACGGCTATTGCCCTTCCAGGCCATGCGCCATTCCAGGTGGTCTATGCCGTCACTGATCACATCCAGGTTCTTGCACACTTCGAGCGGCGTTTGCAGCATGGCAATATTGTCCGAGGCAAAAATGCCCAGGCTGAAATAAGTGCCACAGGGTGACTTATGTACCAGTTGCTTCATCAAGTGCTGGCTATAGGCCAGGCGGCTCACGGCCTGTTGCTTCAGCGTTTCGTCCTCGGCATTCATGCTTTGCGAAATATCAGCAATCAACAAATAGTGCTGTACCTGTTGCCGCAGCTGAATTTCAGGTTTAACCAGCGCCAACAGCACTAACACCAGGGCCAGCCCATACAACACCGGCTCATAATGTTGTTTTAACCAGGCAAAGTACTTCATTATGGCAATCCTATCGGCAGGTTACTCAGTTCCATATGCGATTGCTCTTTGCTCGCGCCCTGCATACCGCGCGCCATGACAGAGTGCAACAAGGCCAGGTTGAACTTGGCCGCTTTGTCATCTGGCTGCAAGCGTAATGATTGCTCATAAGCAATTTTGGCCTGGGTGAAGGCGTAACGTGCTTCATCCTGAAACGTGCCATCTTCATTCACCGTGCGCACCAGGCCGGACAAAAACAGGTTATTGCCGATATTAAAGTGGATATGCGGCAACTCACTGGCAGGCGGAGACAACTCCAGCGCCTGGCCATAGGTTTGTACCGCGTGTTTGTAGTCACCATGCAAACCTTGATCATACGCAGCAGTAAATTTCTGCAAGGCAGGTGAACCGCCCTGCTTGATCACAACACCGCTTTGAATCTGCTGGTTAAGCGCGCGCAACTGATGCAATTGCCAGCCAAAATACAACACGCCTAACAGGCCAAGTGTGGTTAAGCCAGCCCATAACCAATTGGCATTTTTTCGATAGATTGTCATTAATACACCTTTATCTGTTTAATCAACACCAGGCCCAGGCCCAAAATGAACGCGATAATCATCAAGTCTTTGGCATAATCATGGCCAGGAATAATGACTTCGTACTGAATCACATTTTTTTCTTTGGCATCAATTTCGCGCAATGCAGATTCCAGTGCCGTCGCGTTATCCGCCTCAAATGCTTTGTATTTCACATTCAATGACTGGAAAAAACGATCCAGTGCAATCGCTTCCGGCAGATGGTCATCATCGTAAGTATTTTGGGTAAAAATACTGATGTCATCCGGTTCGCGCAGCACAATCCAGTACAAATTAAGTTTCTTACCGACCAATTGCTTGCGGATCTGGTATTTCACACGCGGGCTCAACTTACCTGCACCATCCGACAACAGCACAATCGCGCGTGAACCAGTGCTGGCGATATTTTCAAACAGGGTCACGGCATTGGTAATGCCCGCACCAATATTGGTCTGGTTAAGCGCAGGCCCGGTCGCGGCCTGAATCGCAGCGTGTATACCGTCACGGTTGGTGGTGATTTTCATGCCATACAACGCGGAGTTGGTAAAACCGACCACGCCCATCATATCGTCCGGTCGTGAATCAATAAACGCCGTAATCAGGCGCCTGGCCGCAGCCGACTTGATTTCTGCCGCATGGCCGCCGGTGGCCTGCCCGGCAAACGGGTGATCCATACTTACGCTGCGGTCAATCACAAACACACTTTGCGCACCCTTACCGATTTTTTGCTCCTGATGGCTATCGCCTTGTGGCCCGGCCAAGGCCAGTACCAGGCATAGCAATAACAGGCTGGTGGCCGCCTTTACCAACAGATTGATGCGGTCAGAAAACGCATCTGCTGGCACCATCTCCAGCCAGGAATAAGTTTGTGCATGCCGGCTTTTGAGCAGGAACGGTACCGCCGCTACTGGCAACAACAGCAAAAACCACGGGTGTAAACAATGCATCACACCCTCCGTTCACAATCGCGTAACTGACGCGTCAGCGTTTTGCATTGCTGCAGGTATTCGGCCGCAGCAGGCAGTTGCCCGCCATACAGCACCGCATTCGCCTGTGTAAAAAACGTCTGTATCTGCGTTTCTAGCGATTGGAACACCGGTTGCTGCTGTACAAATGCACTCACCTGGCTGCCCAGCATTTGCTGACCATAATGCTGGTTAAACGCATGCTGCACAATCAGTGCTGCCTGCTTTTGTCCTTCTGCCGTTGCAGGCAAACGTTTCAAACGGTGATACGCCTTGGCAAAGTGTCCATTCATCATTGGCAACCAGGTCCAATCGGCATTACGGTAAAGCAATACCAAGCCGCCAACCACTACCAGCAAGACACTGACACGCAACCAGCACTGTATGGCTTGTGTATCCAGCACACTGGCGCGATATTGGGCAATCACAGTCGGTTTGGCCGGTTGCAAACGGTCAGGCAATTGTGCCATCAGCCAAAAACGCCAGGCGGGTAACTCTGCCGCGGCACCGCTGTTAAAGCTAATGCGTTCAGCCGGTAGCTGTAACTGAGTAGGTTTACCGCTACTGGCAAATACCTGGTAATCAAATACCAGCGTGTATATCTTTTTGTCCGCCTGTGACTCACTGCTGACTTGCAACTGGCGCAACTCGATGCCATTGCGCTGCAAGCCTTTCAGCGGCAAGCTGCTGTCGTTGAGCTGGTCCTGCGCAGCGACTGCCAGTTGTATGCGACGTTGCAACACATCGCCCAGCTGTATGCCCGCATATTGTGCAGGGTTATGCACACTGACGACTTTCACTGCTGGCAATGATTTAGCGGGGGCTTCTGTGTCGGCCCAAGCTGGTGTTGCCATCAGGCAAGTCGCCAGCCATCCTAATAAAATCTGTTTCATCACGATACTTTCTGTTTCAGCATGGTTTTTTCTCACTTCGGTTTTGCTTCACGCCGGCACCTTCTGTTTCACTCTGGTACCTTCTCTTTAACCATGGCACGCTAATGAATAAGTTGTTCAAAATAGTCCGACAGCAAGCTGGCTTCAAATTGTCCGGCGACATAGAGCGGACGAATATCAAAACGTGCGAACAGTTGATCCAGCGCCTGCTTGCGCTGCTCAAACTGCTCGGCAAACTGGGCACGAATGGCCTGGCGGAAAAAAATGGTTTTTTGCAGGCCGGTTTCCGGGTCTTGTAAATTACCAAAGCCAAAGCGTGGCAAACGCTCATACTCTTGCGGGTCCCATAACACCACCGGAATCACCTGGTGGCTGGACATGCCATTAAGGCCACGCTCAATCAGGGCCAGTGGCAAGTGAAAGTCTGAAATCCAGAACACCAAGCCTTTTTGCTGACCCAGCCAGCCGGTCGCTTCCACAATGCCCTGGCCATCCTTGCGTGAATTATGAAATCCGGCCAGTTGGTCTATGGTGGCAAATGACTGGTGCGCATGATGACCGGGGGCCAGGCTTAGTTGCGGAATCACTGTCTGGTCATAGCTCACCATGCCAAACAAATCGCTGTTTTCATGTGCCGAGCAGGCGATCGAAGCGGCAACGGCTTGCACCGTCGCCAACTTGCTTACCTGGCCCTGAAACTGCATCGAGCTAGACATATCGCAGATCGCATACAAGGGCGTCGACGCTTCCTGCTTGAATACCCGCACCTGCACCTGCTCGTAGGGATCACGCAAGGTTTGGCGTAAATCTAGCCGCCTGGCATCCGGGTAATCAACCAGGGAGACGTGCTTGCTGAACTCGTCACCAGGCCCACGCTGTATGCCTAAATGCTCACCAGCATGCACACTGGCAGAGCGCCATGGCACCTGGTAAAAAAACGGCTGCGCGTTGGCCGGAATCATGCTGCTTTGGCCCGTGCTGGCACGCTGACATTGGCCAGAATCTGGTTGGTAAGTTCACGTGAAAGCTGGGTACGGCGGCTCTCAAACATCGGGTTCAATACCAGGCGATGCGCGATAATCTCGTGGAATACCGCATGAATATCTTCCGGATACAGGCTATCGCGTTGCATCAGCCAGGCATGTACACGCGCTGCTTTCAGCAACATGCCCATACCGCGCGGGCTGGCACCGGTATGAATCAAACGGCTCACATCCACACTATCGAGCTGGATGCCAAATGCCGCCGGAGACTGCGTCGCTTGCCATAAGTCCAATGCATAATCTTCCAGCACATCACTGGCACGAATATGGCTTTGCAGCACATCAGAAAACGCATTCAGCTGGTCATAGGCCAATACCCCGCCTTGCACTTGCTGGGTCAGGCGTTCAGCATGCTGAAACTTGACGTCAAACATCAATGCCTTGCGCAAATCACGGTCTTCCGGAATCTCAATCGGGATTTCCATCATAAAACGGTCACGCGCCGCAGAAGGAATTTCAAAGGTTTCGTTCTTTTCGACCTGGTTGCGGTCAGCAAACACCAGCATGTGCGGCAAGCGGTATTCTTTTTTGAACGCATGTACATGGCGCTCGGCCATCACACGTAGCATCAAGGCATGCACTTGCGGCCGTGCGCGGTTGATCTCGTTAAAGAAAAATACCGATAACTGTTCACCGGCACGCAACAAAGGGCCTTCCTCTACTTTTGGGCGGCCATCTTCCCCTAAAAAGGTGTGGTAAATCAGGTCATTTGGCATTAAATCCACCGTGCCCTCAATACGCTCATAAGCACCACCCAAACCGCGTGCAATCGATTGCAGCAAGGTGGTTTTACCCACGCCAACACCGCCTTCCAGCAGCACGTGGCCACGGGCAAAGATGGCAATATTAATGGCGCGGATGGCTTTATCCTGGCCAACAACGACTTTTTTCACTTCATTTTCAAGCGTGAGCGCATGATCGCGCCATTCCGCCAATTGTGTTGCAATAGAGACAGATGTCATGATGATCCCTTGTTTACAAATTCAGCCAGCGCTATGATGGCAAAGTAGCCTCTGGAATAGAGTGTGTTGACAACCAGTTGCATTTTGCGTGTGACCGCGATAATATGCAGACAGGTCTGTTCACTTCTTTTCTAGTCTACTGCAGCCATCGAAAAAAAAGCAAGCGGATTTTTAGGGGTTATGGTGAATTTACTAACAATAGGGAATCAGACCAGGCAGCGATACGGGCGCACTTGCAAAACCTATGCAACGCATGGGTTATGGGCACTCGGATTAAAGCAATGGGGCAGGCATGCGCCGTTTTACAGGCTACGTGATGAACTGACGCGCTGGAACCGGCAGCGCCTGGCAGAAGGTGGTGCAAGCAATGTACTGAATGTGCAGGATATTGCCACGATCCGCCAGATGGTAGACCAGGCACAGCAGCAATCGGTGGCGAGCTTGTCACCTACCCTGCTCGACCAATGGTTTTTCCTGGCGGTGGGGGCGATACAGGTGCAATCACAGACAGGTAGCCCGCAGGCCTGGCATTTATTTGACCAGTCTGTGCATAGCCAGTTAGCGCAGCCAGCGTTTCAGCGCTCGCTGTCGTTTGGCTTGTTAGTGAGTGCATGTGTGGTTTGGATGGCGTTCGCGCCACTCAAGCAAAAACAGCTAGAACCAGCGATGTCACCGCTGGAAATGGCCGCCGATCAGCCACATGGCGGCACCGTAGATCCGGTGACACTGAGCTTGCTCAACCTGGCTTATCAGAAAATGCAAAATGGCAGCTGCCAACTGCCGCAGGCGGCGATGCTGCCAGACGCACAACGTCAGGCCTTCATCTTATTTGTGACTGAGGGCAAAGTGGATGTTGATCAGGTAGAACACTTGCGGCAGGCGCTTGGATACGTCAGTTGCCTGTATCCGCAAGAATTGATGCGGCCACAGGGGCGCGATCGTTTACCAAGAGAATAAGCGTAAAAGCACAAGCGAAAGATCGGGAACCCTGAAAATCGGGATAAAAGGATAAGTGATGAACATGCGAGAGAAAATACTGAATATAGCCAGCAGCCTGTTTGACAGCAGAGGGATACAGGCCTCCGGCGTCGATACCATCATACTGGAAGCAGGCGTGGCCAAAGCCACGTTGTATAAACACTTCCCCAGCAAAAATCAGCTGATTACCGCCTACCTGCGTGACAAGTCCGACAGGTTTTATAGCTGGCTGAATACGCAACTGTCCTCTAAAAAGGCTGAGTCCTTAGAGTTACTGTTATTGCTGTGCGAACTGATGGAGCAATGGATCAGCCAACCGGAATTCCGTGGCCTGCCCTTTCATATTGCCGCAGTTGAATTTCCGGAAGCAGAGCACCCAATTAACCAGTACTCAGTCGTACTGTCTGCCGAATTACAAGGTTATTTGTGCAAAATTGCCCGCCATGCCGGTGCCAAAGACCCTGAGGCACTTGGCCAGCAACTGACCATCCTGTTTGAAGGTGCAGCGCTGGTTGAGCGCCTGGCGCCTAATAGTGGTGCGGCATCGCGTGCCAAACTCGCCGCCATGACACTGGTTCGTAACGCGGTTTAATCTCCACGGCTGCTATCTGCAAACAGATGGCAGCCGACTCACTTTACTTGCCCCGTCGTGTACCCCTGCGCGACTAACTGCGTGGCCATCGCAGCCACGTTAAACAGTTCTGCCTGTGTTGCACCACCCACAGCCTGTACCACCATCCCTTGATGCACCGTCATCACCAGCTTGGCCAATATCACCGGGTCTGTCGTCGCCAATAAGTCCTGTTCGCTGACCGCGCGCGTGAAACGCTGCGCCAGTTGTTGCTCAAGTGTCTGGCGATACCCGCCTAATAATGCCTTGATTTCAGCCGATTCCGCACTGCACGCCAACGCACCTTGCGTCACCAGGCAGCCGACAGGATGCAACTGATCAGCGAGCATCTGTGCCGCCTGCGATAGCATTAACTGCACCACGGCTAACGCTGTCGGCTGTGCCAGCGACGCTGCCAGAAAACTTGCGGGCCCTTGCACATAACGCTCAAGTGCTTTTTTAAATAAAGCCTCTTTGCTGCCATAAGCGGCGTAGATACTGGCCTTATTCATGCCCATCACCGCCATCAATGTGCTCATAGAAGTCCCTTCATAGCCATGTTGCCAAAAGGCATGCATGGCATTCTGCAAGGCGGTCTCGTAATCAAAGGCCACTGGCCTACCGCGTTTTTTCGCAAGTATTTCTACAGTCATGATCATTCACCTGTGTGTATTTTTAATTATTATACCACTTGGTAAAAAATATATTGACAACTTTATCATCCGTGATTATTATTTATTTACCGATTGGTATTTAATATTTAACGCATCACTGACAAGGAGTTAGAAAAATGAGCACTTCACAACAACGTATTGCATTGATTACAGGTGGCAACCGCGGTATCGGCTTTGAAACTGCCAAAAAACTGGGAGAACAAGGGATTAAAGTCATCATCGGCGCCAGAGATCCCCACAAAGGTGAGCAAGCCGTGGCTGAACTGAAAGCGTTGGGCGTAGATGCTGAATATGTGCACTATGACGCAACGCAGGCTAACGCATCACAAGCAGTCGCCACCGCGCTGGAGTCACGTTTCGGCAAACTGGATATTCTGGTCAATAACGCAG
Source organism: Methylophilus sp. UBA6697 (assembly GCF_002454655.1). Lineage (NCBI taxonomy): Bacteria > Pseudomonadati > Pseudomonadota > Betaproteobacteria > Nitrosomonadales > Methylophilaceae > Methylophilus > Methylophilus sp. UBA6697. Next base: position 158,200 of record NZ_DKJH01000003.1, on the reverse strand, counting down.
GCATTCTTAAAGAGGAGCTCATCGGCCAAAACAACACCCTGAGCGTGGATCAAGACACCTTGAAAACAACATTCGAAGCCAACTTCTTTGCTGTCGTGGCGTTAACCCAGGCATTACTGCCTTTGCTGCAGCGCTCCCCTGCCGCGCGCATTGTTAACTTATCCAGCATTTTGGGCTCACAGACCTTGCACAGCACACCCAATTCACCGATTGAAGTCGCCAAAGGCTTAGCTTATAACGCCTCTAAATCTGCATTGAATATGTTTACCATCCATCTGGCACACGCGTTAAAAGACAGTCATATCAAGGTGAACTCTGCGCATCCTGGCTGGGTGAAAACTGATCTGGGCGGTCCTAATGCACCGATGGAAATCAGCGATAGCTGGAAAACCTCGGTCAGACTGGCTACGTTGGATGAACAAGGCCCGACTGGCGGTTATTTCCACGAAGATCAGCCTTTGCCATGGTAAACAGCAGCAACAAGCGCGTGGCGTTGAAACGCAAANNTTCTGTTTGCACTATTGATGTCACTGGTGACAGTGAATATTGTCAGCTTATCTATCTTGCTGATTAATCATGTGCCGACGGCAGTGTTTTTTGAGAAATGGCTCACTAGCATTAGCGTCGCCTGGCCGATTGTGTTTATCAGCATCCTGCTCATTGCACCGTGGTTATTGCGGCTGACGGAATGGATAGTGCAAGAGACCCCGTCACAGACATGATACCGGGCATGGGCAATAGTGCCCTGCCCTTTAAGGCGTTTCAATGTAACAGGTATGACCATTAGGCCTTGCAAAGCGAGTTGCAAGCCATTGGTCAGAGTGAGTCTAGAGGGCTCAGAGATTAGAACGGCTTGCGTGGCTCTAAGTGACGGAAAATAATACGGCCTTTATCCATGTCATAAGGCGACATTTCGATGGTGATTTTATCACCGGCCAGAATGCGAATTTTGTGTTTGCGCATTTTACCGCCTGTATAAGCGATCAACTCATGTCCATTGTCCAGCTTGACGCGGTAACGCGCGTCCGGCAGGATCTCAGTCACTGCACCTTGCATTTCGATTAACTCTTCTTTTGCCATTAAGCATCCTTTTAACAATAAAAAAGCCCGGGGACTCCGGGCTTTTTCCGGTGAGTCACTTGAGTAACTCAGCGGACAGGCTTTGAATTATTCAATGATTTGAATATTTGCAGCTTGTTTGCCTTTAGGGCCAGTTGCCACTTCAAAGCTTACGCGTTGGTTTTCTTTCAAAGTTTTGAAACCAGCAGATTGAATTGCAGAGAAATGTGCAAACAAATCTTCGCCGCCGTTGTCCGGAGTGATGAAGCCAAAACCTTTTGAATCGTTAAACCACTTAACAGAACCTGTTACCATAATAAATCCTTGGATAAAAAATAAAAAAACGGGTAAATACCCATAAAAACGAGGATCAAGATGGCGAGAAGTAACGATAGAACCAAAAGATAGAACCGGAGAACAACAACACTACTTGAACTTCGTGAGGGTGTACTATGCACGCAATATTGAATATTAGCAACAAGTATTTTACAAAAAATAAGCAATCCAAGTGATCCGTTGCTGATAAGCGACAAAAACTGCGCCAAACAGCCATAGAACACTGTATTTACCATGCATCCGACATCTCTTTGACCAGATAATCCATAAAGGCCCGCACTTTATTGGTCATGGCGTGCTGATCACGGTAACAGGCATAAAATGACAAAGGCATGCTGGCAGATTGCGCATCTTCATGCGATGCAGCAGCAGATTGAAACAATGCGACTAAAGTACCTCGCCGAATGTCCTCATTTGCCACAAAAGCCGCCAGGCGCGCGATACCAGCGCCTTCAACAGCCAGACGATGTAAAGAGTCGATATCGTTACAAATAATGCTAGGATTGATTTCAGGTTCGTAGTGCATGCCATTGCGATCAAATACCCAGCTCAGCAGCCGCCCATCAACCGGCACTCGAAACATCAGGCAATCGTGCTGGAATAGCGCCTCCGGACTGCTCGGCGTGCCTTTTCTTTGCAGATAGTCTGGCGAGGCACAAAATAGTACAGGCACACTGGCAATCTTGCGTGCAACCAGGCCTGGTTCCAGCTGTTGGTTGAAGCGTATGCTGATATCAATATCCTCTGTGACATGATCCAGGCTATGGTCAGACAGCACTAACTCAATCGAGACTTTAGGAAAATGCCGGGTAAAGGCCGGAATGAGCGGCATTAGTACATGCCGGCCAAAGGCCACAGATGAACCTATCTTTAAGCGGCCTTGTGGTTGGCCATGAAACTCCGTGATCACAGCTTGCGCCCTGCTGAGTGCGGCGATGATAGGCTGTACTTCTGCATAGTAAAGTTCACCACTTTCCGTCATCGACAGCTTGCGTGTAGTGCGCGTCAGCAAGCGCGCGCCCAATGATTTTTCCAGCCGCTGGATATTCTGGCTGGCTGCGGCAGCCGTGATGCCTTGTAAGCGCGCGCCAGCGGCAATACTGCCTGCCTGTACGGCTTTCACAAAACTCTCGATGCTTCTTAAAGTATCCATTTACTATCGACTCAATAAATTTATTCGATAGTTTATCTTTATATTGATTCAATATCCAAGCGTCTACACAATCGTGAACAGTGTCGATATAGTGCAAAAACACCTATGGAGCACATAATGAATTTCCGCAAAAACACTTTCCGCAAGATTCCCAAAAAATTCACACCTTATGTGTTTGCATTCTTCATGGCGGGCATCATGGCCTTTTTAATGTGCATGGTGATCGTTGCCGCGAATAGTGGCATACAGACCGGTTATCTATGGCGTGTGGTGCACGCCTATGCGCTGGCGATGCCGATAGCATTCTTTTGCGTATTAATTGTCAGGCCTGTTGTGATGCACCTGGTTGCCCGATTAGTAGAGGCACATTAATCCGCAAGCCAGTTAAACAAAGGAGTCCATCCAGAAAACAAAAACGGATGCCATGGCATCCGTTTTTCATTCATGCGCAAAACTTTAAAACACCAGCGAATACAAGGCGACCAGCAAATACCCTATGCCAGCCCCAGCCAGCACATCACTCGGATAATGCAGGCCTAACACCACACGCGAGATACCGACCAACACGACAAACGGATAAACTATCGGGAACAATTGCGGATAATGCTGTACTGCCACCATACCAAAAGCCACCGCATGTAAGGTATGCCCGGACGGAAAACTGAAATAATCCAGCGGCGTGCCGCTTAACAACACATCTTGACGCACCTGAAATGGTCTTGGGCGGCTAGTGCGATGTTTGAGCCATTTATAGACCAAGGTGCCGGTGAGGCCTGCGGTGAGCATATGCAAGCAGGCATAATAACCTTCATGACCTTGCGTGATGGCAATCACCAGCATGAGTAAATACCAGAACATGCCATCGCCCATACGTGAAATGGCGCGGAACGAGTTGCGGATAAGACGGTACTGTCCGGTATGGCTGACTTTGACACACAACCGGCTGTCTACCGACTGCACCCATCCCAGGGTTTGTTGTAGTTTCAGCATCTCAAGTCCTTTCCGGGGCTCACCCCGACTATGCTTCTTGGGTAAGCATAGTCTGACTATAATGCTTGAAACTATCGTGAAGAATTGATGAAATTAATGTGACGTGCGATTACTTCCACAGCACGCGGTAGATAAACCCCGGGAAGGACAGCACCAGGAAGACGCACAAGGTAATGCTGTAAAACTCCCAGCCTTGTGGCCACACCTGGCCCATAACAAAGCGCTCAACCAGGTAGGCAATCACCAGTGTGATGAAGTAGGCAGGCAGCAATACGGCAAAGCGCTGCCACAATTGGCTAATCGTCCCGACCAAGCCCAGCCATTTATCTGAGACCCAGCCCAGATTGGCCATAAACAACATCAGTAATAAGAAAATAAGTTTTGCGGCCATGATTATTGCAGACTGATTAACAAGCTATGACCACAGACACCCAGCAGGACTTCCGGGAACAAACCCAAGCCTAGTAAAGCCAGTGAATGCACACTGAGGATAAAACGCATATCAAGCGGTGCGCTCAGTGGCGTGTGGTCTTCAGGCGCATCAAAGTACATTTTGCGCACAATATTGAGGTAATAGAACGCGCCGATGGTGGCCATCAACACGGCCAGCACCACTTGCCAGGTAAACCCAGCCTGCCAGGCCGCTTGCAGCACGGTAAACTTGGCGTAGAAACCGATGGTTGGTGGAATCCCCGCCATGCTGAACATAATGATCAGCATGAGGAAAGCAAACCAGGGATGACGCTGGTTCAAGCCTTTGAGGTCATTGATTTCTTCTGCTTCAAAGCCTTGGCGGCTCAACAGCAAGATAATGCCAAAGCCCGCGATAGACATCAGCACATAAGCGCTGATGTAGAAAAAGCTGGAAGCAAAGCCATTGGCATTCGCACTCATCATGCCGAACATGATGAAACCCACATGCGAGATGGTGGAATACGCCAGCATGCGTTTGAGGTTGGTTTGCACAATGGCGCTGAAGTTACCAATGATGATAGACAACACCGCCATCAATACCAGCATGTCCTGCCAGTCTAATGCCAGCGGGTGCAAGCCTTGTACCAGCAAACGCACCGTCATGGCATAGGCCGCCAGTTTAGGCACCGAGCCAATCAGCAAGGTCATTGGCGTTGGTGAGCCTTGATAAACATCCGGCACCCACATCTGGAATGGCACCGCACCAAATTTAAAGGCTAGCCCTGCCACCACAAACACCAGCCCCAGGATCAATACCGGGCTTTTTGGTTGCTGCGCAATACTATTCGCGATGTCACTGACGTCCAGACTGCCAGTCATGCCATATAGCATGCTCATGCCATACAGCAGCATGCCGGAAGCCAGCGCACCCAATACAAAATACTTCATGGCTGCTTCTGACGCTCTAGGATTATCGCGGTCAAACGCCACCAGTGAATACAGGCACAGTGACAGTAGCTCCAGGCCAATGTAAATGGTCAGCATGTTATGGCCGGAGACCATAATCATCATGCCTAGCAAGCCAAACAGAACCATGGCATAAAACTCGCCACGATACAGGTTGCGGTCTTGCAGGTATTTACGCGTATACACCAGGATCAACGAAGTGCCGAGATACATCATCAACTTGATCACGTCGGACAAAGTATCGTCGATAAACATGTGCGAAAAGGCAAAGCCAACCGCAGGCGTATGGGTTTTAAAAGTAAAAAACGCTGCAGCTAACAGGGTGAACTGGCTCAGGCCATAAATCATGAAACGATTTTGTGGCAGGATGAATAAATCCAACAACAAAATAAACATGGCCATACCCATGACAACCAGTTCCGGCAACAGGGCGAGCAAATCGAATTGCATATTATCCATTTTCTAAAATCCTGCCTTAATAGCCTGTGACGGGCAATTTGGAAATCGCCATGTGTTTCAGGAACTCTGTACTGGTGGCCTGCATCACCTCAGTGATCGGCTGCGGATAGACACCAAAACCAATCACCAGCAACGCCAAAGTACCTAAAATCAGGAATTCTCGCTTATTCAGGTCGCTTAGTTCAGCAACATGATGATTTGTCACGTTGCCAAAGAACACGCGCTTGGTCATCCACAAAGTATAAGCCGCGCCAAAGATCAGCGTGGTCGCCGCCAAAAAGCCAACCCAGAAGTTAAACTTGACCGCGGCCAGAATCACCATAAATTCACCGACGAAGCCCGAAGTGCCTGGCAGGCCACTGTTTGCCATGGCAAACAGCACGGCAAATGCAGCAAATACCGGCATTTTATTGACCACGCCACCATAGGCCGAGATTTCGCGGCTATGTACGCGGTCATACAACACACCTACGCTGAGGAACATGGCGGAGGAAATAAAACCATGCGAGATCATCTGCACTACTGCGCCCTCCAGCCCTAACTGGCTGAACATAAAGAAGCCCAGCGTGACAAAGCCCATGTGCGAGATCGATGAATAGGCAATCAGCTTCTTCATGTCTTTTTGCACCAGGGCGACCAGCGCAATATAGACCACTGCGATCAGTGACAGCACAATCATGGCGGTACTGAAATAATGCGCCGCATCCGGTGCAATCGGCATGGCAAACCGCAAGAAGCTATAACCACCAAGCTTCAGCGCAATCGCCGCCAGTACCACAGAACCACCGGTCGGTGCTTCAACGTGCGCATCTGGCAACCAGGTATGCACCGGCCACATGGGGATTTTGACGGCAAATGCCATAAAGAAGGCAATAAAGATATAAATCTGCGCTTGCATGCTCAACGGCAACAGATAGTAATCCGCCAGCTCAAAGCTACCGGTTTGATGATAGAGGTAGATAAAAGCCACCAGCATCAGTAATGAGCCGAGCAAGGTATACAGGAAAAACTTGATCGTTGCGTACACACGATTTGGCCCGCCCCAGATACCAATGACCAGGAACATCGGGATCAACATCGCTTCCCAAAACACGTAGTACAAAATAGCATCGAGTGATGTAAACACGCCTATCATGATGCCGCTCATGATGAGGAAAGCCGCCATATACTGGGCAATATGCTTGGTAATCACCTCCCAGCCAGCCAGCACCACAATCACCGTCGTAAAACTGGTCAGCAACACCAGTGGCATGGAGAAGCCATCAATACCCAGGTGGTAATGCATATTAAATGCTGGCACCCAGGGTAATAACTCTTCAAACTGGAAAAAGCCATCCTGCACATCAAACAAGGTGTACAGTGGCAGCGTCACCAGAAAGCTGACCAGGCTACTAGCCAATGCCAGCCATCGTGTCAGGGTAGCCTTGTGGTCACCCCCCAGCAGCAATACCAGCACGCCGGAGAGCACCGGTAGCCAGATGGCCAGACTTAACCAGGAAATACTTGTGAGGTCGGCTTGCATCATTAGTTTATTTTGATAAAGAAAGTCATGAGAAGGAATACGCCGATAATCATGGCAAAGGCGTAGTGATAGATTAAACCGGACTGCAGGTTGCGCATTTTGGCTGCGATTTTACCCATGGTGTTGGCGGTACCATTGACCATGGCGCCATCAATCAGCGTGATGTCGCCATATTTCCACAACAGGCTACCCAAGTAGCGCGAACCACCGGCAAAGAACTTCTCGTTAAAGCTGTCAAAGCCGTATTTGTTTTCCAGAATATCGTAGATCACGATAAAACGCGCTTTGATGGCTGCCGGGATATCCGGGCGCTTCATATAGAAGAACCATGACAACAATACGCCAGAGGCCGCCAGGAAAAATGGCAAACTGGTAAACCCGTGAATCGCCATGCCCGCCGGGCTATGCATCAATTCATGGTAGTGATGCGCCAGATGCGCCATGGCCGGATGTGCTTCAGGATTGACAAAAATGACGTTTTTGAAGAAATCGCCATACAACATAGGTTCTAAGGCGATATAACCAATCACCAACGATGGAATCGCCAGCAATACCAATGGCAAGGTCACCACCCAGCCTGGCTCATGCGGGTTGTCATTCGGGCCCAGGCCATGATGATGCTCTTCTTCATCGTGTGCGTGGTCATCATCGTGATGCGCGTCGTCATGGTGTGCATCTGCATGTCCATCGCTATGTGCTGCATGTGCATGATCATCATGCTTGGCATGGCGCCATTTTTCTTCACCGTGGAATACCAGGAAATACAGACGGAATGAATAGAAAGCCGTCACAAATACGCCGACAATCACTGCAAAGTAAGCAAAGCCACTGCCTGGGATATGCGACAACTCCACCGCCTCGATAATGCTATCCTTGGAGTAGAAACCAGCGAAGAATGGCGTGCCGATCAAGGCCAGTGAGCCGATCAATGAGGTAATCCAGGTAATCGGCAGGTATTTTTTCAGGTTACCCATATTGCGGATATCCTGATCGTGGTGCATGCCCATAATCACTGAACCAGCGCCGAGGAACAGCAGCGCTTTAAAGAAGGCATGCGTCATCAGGTGGAAAATGGCAACAGAATAAGCAGACGCGCCCAATGCAACCGTCATATACCCCAGCTGTGACAAGGTGGAATACGCGACCACACGTTTGATATCGTTCTGGATAATGCCAAGGAAACCCATAAACAAGGCGGTAATCGCACCGATCACCATCACCGTCGACAAGGCAGTCGTCGACAACTCATACAGTGGTGACATACGCGCCACCATAAAAATACCGGCAGTCACCATGGTCGCCGCATGAATCAACGCAGAAATCGGCGTTGGACCTTCCATCGAATCTGGCAACCACACGTGCAGCGGCACTTGTGCTGATTTACCCATCGCGCCAACAAACAGTAACAGGCAAGTGACTGTCATTAACGACCAGTTGCAGCTACCCAGCAAATTCACCTGGGTATTCGCCAGTTCTGGTGCGTGCTGGAACACCGTGGCGTAATCCAGGCTGCCAAAGTAGTACAGCACCATGCCGATACCCAGCAAAAAGCCAAAGTCCCCTACCCGGTTGACCAGGAACGCCTTCAGGTTGGCGTAAATCGCCGTTGGGCGCGTAAACCAGAAACCAATCAGCAAGTAAGATACCAGGCCTACCGCTTCCCAGCCAAAGAACAACTGCATAAAGTTGTTGCTCATAACCAGCATCAGCATGGAGAAAGTAAACAGTGAAATATAGCTGAAGAAGCGGCTATAGCCTGGATCTTCCGCCATATAACCAATGGTATAGATATGCACCATGAGTGAGACAAATGTCACAACTACCATCATCATGGCGCTCAGGTTGTCGATGAGGAAGCCGACTTCAAAATGCACGTCACCAGAATCGAGCCAGGTATAAATCGCTTCATTCAAGGTAAAGCCATTTAAGGTCTGGTTAAAAATATAGGCAGACAGAACGAACGCAGCACCTACACCAGCAATGGTCAGTACATGACCAGCCCAGCGCGGCAGGAAGTTGCGGAAAATGCCGACGACAGCGGCTGCCAATAATGGCAACACTGGGATCAACATCAGGATTTGTTTGATAGTCATTATGCTTAACCTTTTAACTGATCCAGATCGTCGACGTTGATGGTGCGCAAGTTACGGAACAACACCACCAGAATCGCCAGGCCAATGGCAGACTCTGCGGCGGCCACGGTCAGGATAAAGAACACAAATACCTGGCCAGCGATATCGTTCAGGTAGTGTGAAAAGGCGATAAAGTTCAGGTTGACGGCCAACAGCATCAACTCGATGGCCATCAGCAAAATAATCACGTTTTTGCGGTTGAGGAAAATACCAATCACACTGATCGCAAACATCAGCGCCCCCAGAATCAGGTAATGAGACAAACCGACCATGATTACTTTTTCTCCTCTGCCGCGGGTGCTGGCGCTTCTTCTACTTCGGCAGGCATAGACACAATGCGAATACGATCGCTGCGCTTCACTTTTACCTGGTCTGCCGGGTTCATGGATTTATTGTCTTTGCGTTCACGCAAGGTCAGCACAATGGCCGCGATCATCGCTACCAGCAACACCACGGCAGCCAACTCAAACGGCAGCAGATAGTCGGTATACAGCACTTTACCCAAGGCAGCGGTATTGCTGTAATTGGCTGGCAGTTCAACCGCCTCGCTAGGATGCAGGTTCTTCTCGGCCAGCACCATGGTCATCTCGACCACCATGAGTACACCGATCAGGCCCGCCATGGGCAGGTACTCCCAGAAACCCTCACGCAATTTGTCGAGGTTGATATCCAGCATCATCACCACAAACAGGAACAGCACCATCACCGCCCCGACGTAGACCAGAATCAGCGCAATGGCCAGGAACTCAGCTTCAAGCAACAGCCAGATACCCGCGGCAGTAAAAAAAGCCAATACCAGGAACAGCGCTGCATGTACCGGGTTACGCGTGGTGATCACGCGGATGCCGGAAAACAGCAAAATAGCTGACAGTACGTAAAAAACAATATCGGTAAATAACATGATTATCCTGTCTCGCCTAGCGATAGACCTTGTCCTGGGCGCGGTCTTCTGCAATTTGCGCCTCATACTTGTCGCCGACTTCCAGCAACATTTGTTTGGTATAGATCAGGTCACCACGCTGCTCGCCGTGGTAATCAAAAATACGGGTTTCCACAATGCTGTCTACCGGGCAGGATTCTTCACAAAAACCACAGAAAATACACTTGGTCAGGTCGATATCGTAACGCGTGGTACGGCGGGTGCCGTCGTCACGCTGGTCCGATTCAATCGTGATAGCCATCGCCGGGCAAACGGCTTCACACAATTTGCAGGCAATGCATCGCTCTTCGCCGTTCGGGTAGCGGCGCAAGGCATGCAAGCCACGGAAACGGTTAGATTGTGGCGTCCGTTCTTCCGGATACTGAATCGTAATCTTCTTGGCAAAGAAATAGCGTCCGGTCAGGGCCATGCCTTTCAGCATTTCCACCAACATCAAACTGCCCAATGTATTTTTAATCGAATTCAACATGGTAAGGTTTCCAAAATCCCTGTTTGTGCATCGCCCGGTTTAGTGGAACAAATAAGCCCATTGTGTTTGCATCATCGCCCCAACCACAACAATCCAGACCAGCGTGATGGGAATAAATACTTTCCAGCCCAAACGCATGATCTGGTCATAGCGATAGCGCGGAAAGGTGGCGCGGAACCATAAAAACAGGAACAGCAGGAAAGCAACTTTTGCCAGCAACCACAAAATGCTGTCTGGCAGGAAAGGGACCGGCGACAACCAGCCACCAAGGAACATCAGCGCAGCCAGCATGGAAACCAGCATCATGTTGGCGTATTCAGCCAGGAAGAAGACGGCAAACGCCATGCCGGAATACTCGACGTGGAAACCAGCCACAATCTCGGATTCACCTTCGGCCACATCAAACGGCGCGCGGTTAGTTTCGGCCACGGCACTGATGAAATACACGACAAACAGCGGGAACAACGGCAGGAAATACCAGTGCCAGAAACCGCCCTCCTGACCCATCACGATATTACCCAGGTTCAAAGAGTTGGCACACATGAGTACGCCCACCAGGGTAAAGCCCATGGCGATTTCGTAAGACACGATCTGTGCTGCTGAACGCAACGCACCCAAAAAAGCATACTTGGAGTTGGATGCCCAACCGGCAATGATCACGCCATACACCGCGACCGAGGTCATGGCCAGAATATACAACAAACCAGCATCCACATTCGCCAGCACCAGGGTTGCATCAAACGGGATCACAGCCCAGGCAGCAAACGCTGGCGCAATCGCTAATACGGGCCCGATAAAGAACAATGCCTTGTTAGAAGCCGTAGGCAGGATGATTTCTTTAAATAACAGCTTAAGACCATCCGCCAAAGGCTGCAGCAGGCCCCAATAACCCACGCGGTTAGGGCCAATACGCACTTGCATATAGCCGATGACCTTACGCTCGGCCAAGGTCAGGTAAGCCACCCCAATCATCAGTGGCAACACAATGGCCACGATTTTAATCAGCGTCCACACCACTAGTTGCACGTCTGCCCAGTAGGAGCCAAATAATTCAGCAAAGAATTGCATGTTATGCCATCTCGGTCAGTTGTTTTTCGTAAATCGCCACTTGATCGGCCGACGCTTTTTCAATGGTGATATCGCCCATCAGGTCACCCAGGCCAGCCGTCAACGGATGCGCCGCGGCAACACGCACGCAGCCTTTGGCCACATGGTTATCCACACGTACTTTAAGTACGGCGCTGCCTTTATCCTGACGCGCAACCACAATATCGCCATCCTGCAAGCCCAAGTCGGCCAATTGTTCGGCACGCATGCGCGCCATGGGGCGAATGTTGTATTTGGTTTTTTGCAACGGGGCTGAACGACGCACAATCGGGTCAAACTCGTATTGCGGCACTTCGCCAATGCGTTGCAAACCTTCTTTTTTGATATTGACCTGAATTTCTACTAACTCTTTCAAGTTGTTATTCAGACTACGCCATACCACTGCAGACGGTTTTTCACCATTAAAGATGGCATTTTTCACGTCTTCTGAACTATTGAAATCAAAGCCCGGCAGCCCTAATGTATTGGCCAGCACGCGCAGCACTTTCCAGCCTGGACGCGCTTCGCCTAGCGGCCGGGTCACCGCCTGGAAGCTTTGTACACGGCCTTCCATACTCATAAACGTGCCTGAGGTTTCGGTAAATGGCGCAATCGGCAACAGAATATCTGCGTTATCAAGTGCAGCAGATTTATACGCCGTCAATGCAATCACACATTCCGCTTTTGCCATGGCATCGCTGGCCAGGGCCGCATGCTGGCAATCCAGCTCAGGTTCGATATTCAGCAGCAGATAAGCCTTGCGTGGCACCTCAATCATGGCACGCGCATGCATGCCCGTGGCTGAAGGCATCACGCCCATCAGGTGCATACCGGTACTGTTGGCAGCTGGCGGCAAAATACCACCTTTAGCGCCTGTGATACCACCGATAGCTTCGGCCATACTATACATTTCGGTAAAACGGGGATCACTCAAGGCCATATTGCCGAGGAAAATACCGACTTTAGGCGCAATCAGGATCAGCTCTTCGCTGATACCGGCCAGGCATTCGGCAATTTGCTGTGTATTTGGTCTTACCTGGATTTCTTCCAGTAGTTTATTCAGGGTTGGCGGCAAGCACAGTGACAGTTTTTGCAAGCCTGACATGGCTTTTAACACTTGACCCAGCACATTCACCATATCGTTAGGACGCACAATGACCTTGTGTGCGATATCCATCAATGGATCATTATCCAGTGGGCTGACGATACATAACTCGGCACCGTTAGCGACTGCCTTGCGAATACGCTGTGCCAGCAATGGATGCTCATTGCGCAGATTGGAACCGATCAGCAGGATACGGTCAAGCTCTTCGATTTCCTGAATATTGCAGCCCATCCATGGTGTACCGGTACGTTTACCATCCAGACGGAAGTCCGTCTGGCGCAGACGGTAATCCACATTACCGCTACCCAGACCTTCGGCCAGTTGCTTGATCAGGTAACCCTCTTCCATGGTGCTGTTTGGTGAAACCAACACACCCAGTGCCTCACCACCATACTCCTTGGTGATATCTTTGAGTTGCCCTGCGGCAAACTCCAGTGCGGTTTTCCAGTCAGTTTCTTGCCACTGGCCGTTGTGCTTGATCATCGGCACTTTGAGGCGGTCAGGACTGTTCAGGCCTTCGTAAGAGAAACGGTCGCGGTCAGATAACCAGCATTCGTTAATCGACTCTTTTTCACGCGGCAATACACGCATGACTTTATTGTCTTTAACATGCACTTCAATATGCGAGCCCAGGCCATCATGCGGCGCAATAGAAGGCCTGCGTACCAGCTCCCAGCTACGGGCAGAGTAGCGGAACGGCTTGCTGGTCAACGCACCAACCGGGCACAAATCAATAATATTACCGCTCAGTTCGGAGTTGACGGATTGATCTACATAGGCAGTAATTTCAGCGTGCTCGCCACGATTGACCAGGCCTAGCTCCTGCATGCCGCCGACTTCCTTGAGGAAGCGTACGCAGCGTGTACACTGGATACAACGCGTCATATCGGTACTGACTAAAGGGCCGATATTTTTATTGAACACCACCCGTTTTTCTTCGGTATAACGAGAGCCGGAGGCGCCGTAAGCCACAGCAATATCCTGTAAATCACACTCACCGCCCTGATCGCAAATCGGGCAATCCAGCGGGTGGTTAATCAACAAAAACTCCATCACGCTTTGCTGGGCTTCTACCGCAGATTTACTACGAGTATAGATCTTCATGCCATCAGCCACTGGCGTCGCACAGGCAGGCAAAGGCTTGTTGAATTTCTCTACCTGCACCAGGCACATACGACAGTTGGCGGCCACCGACAGCTTTTTGTGGTAACAAAAACGCGGGATCGCGATACCTACCGCGTCCGCAGCATCAATAATGGTGCTGCCGTGTTCGACTTCTAGTGGTTTGCCGTCAATTTCGATGTTTAGCATGTGATTACCGTTAAGCTTGATAGCGTTTATTTACCATCGACCATGGACTTGCCATGCTGGATGTAATATTCAAATTCAGGGCGGAAATGTTTGATAAAGCTCAACACGGGTGTCGCCGCAGCATCGCCCAACGCACAAATGGTTCGGCCGGAAATGTTGTTGCTTAAATCCGTCAGCAGGTCGAGATCTTCCATCTTGCCTTTGCCGTCGACGATGCGCTCAATAATGCGATAGACCCAGCCGGTGCCTTCGCGGCACGGCGTACATTGACCGCAGCTTTCTTCATAAAAGAAGTAGCTCAGGCGTTTAAGCGTTTTAACCATACACGTGGTTTCGTCCATGACGATCATGGAGCCCGCACCAAGGCTGGAACCCGCTTTGCTCAGACCGTCATAATCCATAGTGGCATTTTCAATAGCACTCGCTGGCATGACGGCGGTAGATGGGCCACCTGGTATCACGGCCTTTAACTTACGGCCTTTCCAGATACCACCCGCCATATCGAGCAAGTCTTTAAAAGGAGTGCCCATTTTGATTTCATAGTTGCCAGGTTTTTCAACATGACCAGACACCGAAAATAATTTGCTACCGCCAGAATTAGGCACACCCAGATCAGAAAATGCCTGGCCACCATGCTGCATGATCCAGGGGATAGACGCGTAGCTTTCGGTGTTATTGACGTTGGTTGGTTTGCCAAACACGCCATAACTGGCCGGAAATGGCGGTTTAAAACGTGGCTGGCCTTTTTTGCCTTCGATCGACTCAATCAGTGCCGTTTCTTCACCGCAGATATAAGCGCCATAGCCATGCACGGCATATAGATCAAAGCTGAACTCGGAACCAAACAGGTTTTCACCCAGATAACCGGCCTCACGCGCTTCTGCCAGCGCCGCTTCAAAAATTTCGTAGTCTTGCCAGATTTCACCGTGAATGTAGTTATAACCGACGCGTGCACCCAAGGTATAGGCGGCAATGGCCATGCCTTCAATCAGTTGGTGCGGGTTATAGCGGATAATATCGCGGTCTTTAAACGTACCCGGCTCGCCTTCATCGGTGTTACACACCAGATACTTAGTGCCATCGTAATAACGTGGCATAAAGCTCCACTTGAGGCCAGTTGGGAAACCAGCACCCCCGCGGCCACGTAAGTTAGACACTTTGACCTGGCTGATAATGTCAGGCGCTTTTACTTTCTCTGCCACCAGTCGTTTGAGCTGCACATAGCCGCCCAATTTTTCATAGGTCGCCAGTGAAGAAGGATTATCTTCTGCCAGCGTTCGCAGGGTGACCAGGGTCTGCCCGGCCAGATCCGTCTTGACCACAGGTTTACTATCCAATGTCGCGTTTGAAGTTTTTGCCATGTTCAGCGCCCTAGCCCTTATTTAACTCGTTAATGAGGGCATCCACTTTTTCAGTGGTCAAAAATTCGTGCATATCGCTGTTATTCACATGCAATAACGGCGCACCACCACAACAGCCCATGCACTCACCCTCTTTCAGGCAGAACTTGCCATCAGGCGTCACTTCGTTAAACCCAACACCGAGCTTGTGTTGCAAATGCTCCACAATCTCGTCCGAGCCTCGCAGCATGCAAGAGATATTGGTACAGATCGTAATCTTGTGCTGACCCACCGGCGTCAGATCGTACATATTGTAGAAAGTCGCGACTTCCAGCGCAGCGATTTCCGGGATACGCAAATACTTGGCAACCTCGGAAATACTTTCCTTGGATAACCAGCCACGTTCCATTTGGACAATCCTCAAGGCCGACATCACTGCCGCCTGACGCCTGTCTTTTGGATATTTCGACAGTTCGTATTCAATCTTTTCAATTGATTCTGCACTGAGCATGCTTGACCCTTACTATCTTTCCGATCCGTGCTATCACGTCGTTCCGGTTATCTGTCAATTTCACCGAACACAATATCTTGTGTACCAATAATTGCGACCAAGTCAGCAATCATATGACCTCGCGTCATCTCATCCAGCGCGGCCAGATGCGGAAAGCCCGGTGCCCGAATTTTCAAACGATAAGGCTTATTGGCGCCATCAGACACCATATAAATCCCAAACTCACCTTTAGGATGCTCTACCGCTGCATATGCTTCACCGGCAGGCACATGGAAGCCTTCGGTAAACAACTTGAAGTGGTGAATCAAGTCTTCCATATTGGTTTTCATGCCTTCGCGGTTAGGCGGCGCAATCTTGTTGTCATCAGTGATGACCGCGCCCGGATTTTTGCGCAACCAGTCGATACACTGTTTGATGATGCGGTTGGACTGGCGCATCTCTTCCACGCGCACCAGGTAACGGTCATAGCAATCACCGTTCACACCAATTGGAATATCAAAATCCATTTTGTCGTAGACTTCATACGGCTGCTTTTTGCGCAAATCCCAGGCAATGCCAGAGCCACGCAACATGGCGCCCGTCAAGCCCAATGCCAGTGCACGTTCTGGCGTCACCACGCCGATGCCCACGGTACGCTGCTTCCAGATACGGTTATCAGTCAACAGGGTTTCATACTCATCGACATAAGTAGGAAAGCGATTGGTAAAGTCTTCGATGAAGTCCAGCATGGAACCCTGGCGGTTCTCATTGAGTTTTTTGATTTCGTCGGCACTGCGGAATTTGGTGGTTTCGTGTTGCGGCATTTTTTCCGGCAGGTCACGATAAACACCGCCTGGACGATAATAAGCCGCATGCATACGCGCGCCAGATACCGCCTCATAGACGTCGAACAAGTCTTCACGCTCGCGGAATGCATACAAAAATACCGTCATGGCGCCCACGTCCAGCGCATGCGCACCCAACCACAGCAGGTGATTGAGGATACGCGTGATTTCATCAAACATGACACGGATATATTGCGCACGTACCGGCACATCAATACCCAGCATTTTTTCAATCGCCATCACATAAGCATGCTCATTGGCCATCATGGACACATAGTCCAAGCGGTCCATATAAGGCACACTTTGCAGATAAGTGCGGTTTTCAGCCAGTTTTTCCGTGCCGCGATGCAGCAAGCCAATATGCGGATCGGCACGTTGAATGACTTCACCGTCGAGCTCCAGCACCAGACGCAATACCCCGTGTGCCGCAGGGTGCTGCGGACCGAAGTTCATCGTATAGTTTTTAATCTCAGCCATGGTGCGCACCTTCGTCACGAATCACGCGCGGCACATTGTTACGCTGCTCTATAGACACTGGCTGATAAATCACGCGCTGCTGCACCGGGTCATAACGCATTTCAACATTACCAATCATAGGGAAATCTTTGCGGAAAGGATGACCAACAAACCCGTAATCCGTCAGCAAACGACGCAAATCAGGGTGGTTCTCAAACATAATGCCGTAGAGGTCAAACGCTTCGCGCTCAAACCAGTTAGCTACCGGCCAGATATCCACCAAGGTCGGAAATACCGGAAAATCATCATCGGCGGCAAAGGCACGGATACGCACACGCTGATTCAAGCTCACAGAAAGCAAATGCAATACCACGGCGTAGCGCTGACCTTCCCAGCGGCCATCACCGTAATCAGAATAATCCACGCCACATAAGTCAATCAGCTGTTCAAATTTAAGCTCGGCATGTGTTTTCAATCGTTCAGTCACAGCCAGCAGGTGTTTCACATGGACTTCCACTGTGATTTCACCCAGCTTTTGCTCCAGCCTGACCACACCGTCACCCAAGGCCAACTTGAGCTGCGCGGACAAATGTTCGAGTTTTGCGGACATAGTTTAATTTCTTGGGCTTAAGTATTTGGACAATCGGTCAGTATCAGGTTCTGGCGATGGTGTTGGTGCGTCTGATTTTCTTTTGCAACTGGATAATGCCGTATAACAAGGCTTCAGCTGTAGGCGGGCAACCAGGCACATAAACATCCACGGGCACGATGCGGTCACAGCCACGCACCACCGCATAAGAATAATGATAATAGCCACCACCGTTGGCACAGCTCCCCATGGAGATTACCCAGCGCGGCTCAGCCATCTGATCGTAAACCTTGCGCAAGGCCGGTGCCATTTTGTTCACCAGCGTACCGGCGACAATCATCACGTCAGACTGGCGCGGACTCGGACGGAACACAATGCCAAAGCGGTCCAGATCGTAACGCGAAGCACCGGCATGCATCATTTCCACTGCACAACAGGCCAGACCAAACGTCATCGGCCATAAAGAGCCCGTGCGAGTGTAGTTAATCACCGTGTCTAGCGTGGTAGTGACAAACCCTTTTTCCAATACGCCTTCAATGCTCATTTTGCATTAATCCCATTCAAGGGCGCCCTTCATCCATTCAAAGATGAAGCCGACCACCAATACAAACAAAAAGACCATCATTGCCCAGAAGCCGGCAGACCCAATTTCCTGAATCACCACCGCCCACGGGAAAAGAAATGCAATTTCGAGATCAAACAGAATAAACAGAATGGCGACCAGATAATAACGTACATCGAACTTCATACGCGCATCTTCAAACGCTTCAAAGCCGCACTCATAAGGGGAGTTTTTTTCCGCATCAGGTTTGTGCGGAGAGAGAATTTTACCTGCAATCAACGGCCCCAAGCCTACGCCCAGGCCGACCAGGATAAACATCAGAATTGGGAAATAGTTTTCTAACACTGATTTGCCTTAATCGATCATGTTAACAAGTGATTTCAATGCATCATGCCCAACAGCACATTGAAATACTCCCAAATAACCAATTCCCATCCAGCCACGTCGCAAAACAACATGGGACTGGTGCCGTCGGCGAGACTCGAACTCGCACGACTTTCGTCACTACCCCCTCAAGATAGCGTGTCTACCAATTCCACCACGACGGCTAAGTATTAATTAGGAATATCTTTGGGTGTATTTTCAACCGGCTTAACTGCTTCCGCAGCCTCACCTTTGGCCGGAGCCTGTTGTGTCAACGCAGATTTAACCACGCTGCCAGAACTTGCTTTATGACTGGACATAAACGCCNNCGTCAAGCTAGTTGCAAAAAACACTGTAATAAAAATCGATGTCAGCTTGCTGAGCAAGTTAGAAGAGCCGGACACCCCGAACAAACTGCCGGAGGCACCACTTCCAAAGGCGGCACCCATATCGGCGCCCTTGCCATGCTGTAATAAGACCAAGCCAATCACGGCAGCGGCTGCCAGCACATGAATGACGAGAATGACATTTTCCATATTTCTTTTAATCCATAATTAAATAACGATTAAGCTTTTGGCATCTTCGCTATCTAGATGACGCTATTTTCAGGAACGGCCTGACATATTTTTATAAATTGCTCAACATCTAGAGAGCAACGGCCGACCAGCGCGCCATCTATTTCCTTCTGATTTAATAATTGTACCGCATTTTGCGGGTTTACGCTGCCCCCGTAGAGGATTTTTAAGCTATCCGCCGCGGTTTTATCTGCAGCGGCGACGGTGTCACGAATAAACTGGTGCATGGCCACGGCTTGCTCAGCAGAGGCCGCCAGGCCGGTGCCGATAGCCCAGATCGGCTCATAAGACACGATAGTGTGCGCAAACGCCTCACCGCCAAACAACCGGATAATGGTTTCAAGCTGCTTGCCAACCACACGCTCCATCACGCCAGCTTCACGCTCCAGCAAAGTTTCACCAACACACAAGATCGGGATTAAGCCATGGCGCTTGGCCATCATGAATTTTTCGGCAATATTTTCATCCGACTCGCAATAGGCAGTACTACGCTCGGAGTGGCCGATAATGACATGGTGTGCACCAAAGTCACGCAGCATCTCCGCGCTCACTTCGCCGGTATAAGCACCCTCTTCATACTTGGCAATATTTTGCGCCCCCCAGGCGACGGAGGTGCCGGCCAGCACAGATTGCACTTGTGCCAGATAAGGGTAAGGCACGCACACCACCACATCGGTTTGCGGTAAGGATTGCAAGCCTTGCAGATAGCCATCAAGCAGCGCCTGGTTGCGGACCAGGCTGCCATGCATTTTCCAATTGGCAACAACAAGTTTGCGTGGGGATAAAGGGGTGATATCAGAGCGGGACATGCAGAAATTAACTCACAATGTGCGGAGCGTTAGCTCGGTTGAATTCGCGTTGCGCGAATTTTACGCCCGCATACAGTGAGCGGCAAGCACAACAGGGCATATTGCAACGAATCAGCAGCATTCGTGCAACATACCCTTTGCGAATCCATTAAGCCGTTAAAAACGGATAGTCAGTATAGCCATGCTCGGTACCACCATAAAAAGTCGCTGAGTCTGCTGCATTGAGAGACGCATTGCTAGCAAAACGCGCCACCAGATCGGGGTTAGCAATAAACGGCACCCCGTAAGCCACTGCATCGGCATGACCGCTGGCAATCGCCGCATCACCGCGCGCCTTGTCATAACTCAGGTTAGCGATATAGCCATTATTAAACAGCTGACGGAATGTCGCAAAGTCAAACGGCTCAGACTCGCCACCACCATGAATGCCGCCTTCCACCGCATGCAGGTAAGCCAGGTTGAATGGATTCAATGCCTGCGCAACATGATTAAACGTCTGCTGCGGATGACTGTCTCGCATGTCATTGAATGGATTCACCGGAGATAAACGTACACCGACTTTATCGGCGCCTATGGTATTGACCACAGCCTGCACCACCTCCAGCAAAAGGCGCGTACGGTTTTCAAGGGAGCCGCCGTATTGATCCTGGCGCTGATTACTACCATCACGCAAAAACTGGTCTAGCAGATAGCCATTCGCCGCATGCACTTCCACGCCATCAAACCCCGCTGCAATGGCACAACGTGTGGCATGCACGTAGTCCTGTACAATGCCAGCCAACTCAGAAACATCCAACGCACGTGGCGTCACGTAATCTTGCAAACCCTGATAAGTAAACGCCTGGCCAGCAGGCTTCAAGGCCGAAGGTGCGACAGGCGTCGCCTGGTTAGGCAGTAAGCTAGGGTGTGAAATACGCCCCACATGCCACAACTGAATCACAATTTTGCCGCCCTTGGCATGCACAGCATCAGTGACTTTTTTCCAGCCCGCGACTTGTGCGTCCGTATAAATGCCTGGCAACGCCGGATAACCATGCGCCATTGGCGAGATCGGTGTAGCCTCAGTAATAATCAGGCCTGCCGTTGCGCGCTGCTCGTAATAGGTGACGTTCATTGCCTGTGGCACACCGCCCTCGCCCGCACGATTGCGCGTCAGTGGCGCCATGACGACGCGGTTTTGCAAGGCAATATTGCCCAACTTGACTGGGGAAAACAAATCCAATGCCATTTACCTGCTCCTTTAAAGGTGAGTAGTCGCGCAGGCACTTCGCCCGCGCAGCCACTTGCTTAATTACGCTTACTTGGCTTTCACGCCTTCAATCAGCAAGGTGATTTCAATATCATCCCCCACAGGCGCGTTCGCACCTGCTGCCCAGCCAAAACCATAATCTGAAGCCTTGATAGTCAAATGACCTTCAAAACCCGCACGTTGGCCGCCCCATGGGTCTGAACCATAACCCAACACTTTGACCGGGATATCCACCACTTTGGTCACGCCATGGATGGTCAATTTGCCTTGCATCACCGCCTGCGTCTGGCTGCTGGCAGTAAACTTGGTGCTTTCAAACAGAATTTGCGTGTACTTGCCCACATCTAGGTATTTGTCCGCCTTGATATGCTCGTCACGCTTGCCGAAACCGGTATTCACACTGCTGACATTAATCGCCGCACGTACAGTTGCCGTATTCAGGTTGGCAGGATCCAGCGTCACCACACCAGTCACATCGTTAAAAGTGCCCGTAGTTTTAGACACCACATGGCGAATGCTGAAGTTAGCAAAGCTATGGGTAGCATCGATGTTGTAGGTATCGGTCGCCGCCCACGCCTGTGAAGCTGTTAACAAACCCAGCGCAAGAATGATTTTTTTCACTTATAGTCTCCTTCGTTTTTAGTTAATCGCTGCGTTATGCAGATTTTGAAAATCGCTTGGTCGTCGTTGCCACACGCTCACCCAAGTGTTCAGCTGTCAGCAAATCACTCTGAATCGGTGCCAAATCCGGGCCTTGATCGGAGTTGGCCTGCGCCATGGCGCCCAAAAAGCTACCCAAACGATTTAAGTCGTTGACCGAACCATTGCTGTGATTGTTCCCCGGCAGCAAACCCAAACTGACCCAAATCATGCCATGCTGGGCTGCGAACACTGACAATTGCGCCAAGGTATTCAACTTATCGCCACTCTGGCTGGCTGAAGTGGTGAAACCTGCAGCAATTTTGTCTTGCCAGTCACGTGTGTACCAGGCTTTAGAACTGGCATCCATAAACGCTTTAAACTGGGCAGAAGCCGAGCCCATATAGGTTGGGCTGCCAAAGATAATCGCATCGCTGGCCTTGAGCAAATCCCATTGCTGCTGCGCTTCATCTACCGTCAGCAGATTCACCGTCACGCCCGCCACTTTTTGTGCGCCACGCGCCACTGCTTTGGCCTGCTCAGCCGTGTGCCCATAACCACTATGATAAACAATTGAAACCTGAGTCATTTTTTAGCTCCTTATCAATAATTCAAAATCAATAATTCAAACGATTATTCGCCAACCTGTGGCAAATCAAACCACAACACTTCACTCTCATTGACAGCGCGCATACTCAACTCACTCGCCGCATCCACCGTCAGCGCATCCCCCGCTTGCAGGCGCTGGCCATCTACCTCCACTTCGCCACGGGCAATATGCAAATAAGCAGAGCGGCCCGCCATGACATGTACAGGCAAAGCCGCATCGGCCATCAGCACAGTGGCATACAGTGACACATCCTGATGTACTTTTAATGACCCTGCCTGCGCACCGGGCGAAGCAATCAGCGCCCAGCGATTTTGCTTGTCCGCCAAAGGAATGGTTTTGTCTTCATAGCCAGGCGTCAGCCCCAAGGTGTCAGGCGTAATCCATATCTGTAACAAATGGGCAGTGGTTTGCGCGGAAGCATTCATTTCACTGTGGCGCACACCGGTGCCCGCCGTCATGCGCTGCACATCTCCGGCACGTATCACTTCACTATGGCCCATGCTGTCGGTATGCCGCAGTTCACCTGCCAGCATATAGGTAATAATCTCCATGTCCTGATGGCCATGCATACCAAAACCGGTCGTTGGCGCAACTTTGTCATCATTGATCACGCGCAACACCGAATATCCCATATGCTCAGGGTCGTAATAACTGGCGAATGAAAAGCTGTGAAAGCTTTCCAGCCAGCCATGGTTAGCGTAACCACGTGTATTGGAAGGGCGAACATGTAACATTTATTCACTCCATTTGAAAGATTAACTGTATGATAAAAAAACACTTAATCTTTTGATAGCAAAACATTTTGCATCTCTTGTTCAGTTTTTTTGATTAACCTCACATGACAATCAAACTCAGTCTCGAAGCCCTGGAAGTCATTGATGCTATCGACCGCAAAGGTAGTTTTGCCGCCGCAGCCGAATCCCTTTATCGCGTGCCCTCTGCGCTCACCTACACCATTCGCAGGCTGGAAGAAGATCTGGGGCTGGAATTATTTGACCGTAGCGGTCATCGCGCCACACTCACACAAGCAGGCCTCGAACTGCTGAAAGAAGGCCGCTACTTGCTGGACGCGGCACACACACTGGAACGACGCGTGCAGCGTATTGCCACGGGCGTGGAAACCGACATTACGATTGCCGTCAGCGACCTGTTCGACTTCAAGCCCATCCTGCATATCCTGCAGGACTTTTACCAGCAAGAATTCGGCACCCGCGTCAAATTGCTGCGTGAAGTCTACGGCGGCAGCTGGGACGCATTACAATCCGGCCGGGCTGATATTTCAATCGGCGCGCCCGGTGATGCGCCACCCGGTGGGGTATTCTCCACCCATTTGCTCGGCCAACTGGAATTTGTATTTGCAGTTGCCCCGCATCATCCACTGGCCGCCCTGCCGGAACCCTTAAGTGCCAGCGATATTGTGCAACATCGCGTGGTAGCCGCGGCCGACAGCTCACGTAACCTGCCACCACGCACCTCAGGCATTCTCTCCGGCCAGGATATTTTGACCGTCCCGGACATGCAAACCAAATTGCAGGCACAAATTTCCGGCATTGCCATTGGCTACCTGCCAAAATCCCTGGCCCAGGCCGCCGCAGAAAACGGGCAACTCATAATTAAACAGGTATCTGAGCCCAAGCCGGTTGGCCCCACATTTATTGCCTGGCGCCAGCAACGTCCATCTGAGATGGGCAAAGCCATGCAGTGGCTGCTAAAACAATGTTCGCAACTGCCATTGGAGCAATTGCTGAGCAAATGATTTATCATCATCGATGTATGATGAAATGGACGCAATATGTCACAAGAACAACTGCCTGAAGAATTCGAACCGCTTAACCGTATTGCCATTAAAGCCATGCTTTGGCTAAATGGACTGGCGCATATCATTATTGGATTGGCGCTGGCGACTTCAGTCATCATGTTCACCTGGCTGTTTTTTCTCGACGTCAAAGAAGCCGCCTACGCCCACAACCTAGTACATGGCTTTTTGCGCGCGCTAGGCACGCTGATGTTGCTATGGTCGATCTCGGCCCTGATTTCTGCTGAAATCCGCTATCTGCGTGGCCACAAACTGCTGGTAGAAACTTTTATTGAAGTCGTACTGGTCATGTTTTTGCGCAAACTGATCGTGCTACCGGTACAAGATGCCACACCCACCTATGAGGAAATCGGCATCTGGCTGGCAGGTGCTTTTATTATGGGGCTGGTGTACATCCTAATTCGCCTGGCCGATAAAAGCAGCAGCAGGTAACCAGCACATGCAAGATGAAGACTTTATGCGCCAGGCCATGATGCTGGCAGCCGAAGCTGCTGCTCTGGGAGAGGTCCCGGTCGGTGCTATCGTCGTCAAAGATGGCATCATCATTGGCAAAGGCCGTAACGCCCCGATCAGCCTCAACGACCCGACTGCACATGCCGAAATCCAGGCTATGCGCGAGGCCGCCCAACACCTGAGCAATTACCGCCTGGTAGACTGCACACTCTACGTCACACTGGAGCCCTGTGCCATGTGCAGCGGCGCCATCCAGCATGCCCGTATCGCACGGTTAGTGTATGGCGCCAGCGATCCTAAAACCGGCTGCTGCGGCAGTGTGGTGAATCTCATGGCTGAACAGAAACTGAATCACCATTGCCAAGTGAGCAGTGATGTACTGGCCGCAGAATGTGGCGCGCTGTTGAGTGATTTTTTCAGGCAACGCAGACTGGAAAAATCAAAAGTTTGATCCATTACCGAACACAGCATCTTTACAAACAACAAACCCGCCATTGGCGGGTTTGTTTTCACTACTTAATTAAACGCAATTAAGCAGATTTACGACGGCGAACAACCGCGCCCATCAAACCCAAACCAGCCATGAACATAGCATAGGTTTCAGCTTCTGGCACTTGAGTCACGGTGTAACCTGACAGCCACATTTCAGCAAACTGACGACCACCTTCATTAGCTGAAGCACCCTGAACGATACGCACAGCATTATCTGTCCACTGATAGGTCAGGCCTTCGGCACTAAACTTCAACAAATACAAACCGGAGTTTGGATTGTTTTCACCAATGCTGACGTCAGTGCGGATAGCCACTTTATCCAAATCCTGATAGGCACCAGTCTGAGCGGTACCGGCAACATAAGATGCAACGTAGTCAGAACGTGCCGGATCGCGCAAGCGATAGCCAGTTGTACCGGAACCATAAACTGCTGAGCCGGAAGTCCATGCGGCAGACAGTGTATCTACATCAGACAGGCCAGTACGCACAACAGAATTGATCTCAGTAATGCCATTGGTGTTATTCAACAGTTTGAAGTAAGAACCAATGATGTAGGAGTTGGTATCGCTCTCGTACCATACTGTATCAATAAACGAACCCACCACATTACCGTTAATTGGAGAAAGTACGCTTGATGTGGTTGATGCCAGCTGTGTCCATGTCGTTGGCAAGCTGCTAATGTAAAAAGCATCGGTCAATGTATTGGAGGTGCTACCAGCTGTACGCTCGCCTGTATTCACGACTGTTGTAAAATTGCCCGCATAAGCGCTATTCGCAGCGAAAGTAACGGCGGCGATCGCCAAAGTTTGTTTCCAAATTGCTGTTTTCATATTAAGATTCCCTCACAAAAGTTGTTTTTAAGTGGCGGGGTAGCGCAAGCTCCCCGCTCTTTTTTCATGGCACTTATAATCATTGACTGCTATTTAGCGGCCTTTGAATGACGGCGACGTGAAACGATGCCCGCAACACCCAAGCCAGCCAGCAACATGGCATAGCTCTCTGGCTCTGGTACTGGCGTGGTGATTGCTGTTGGGATAAACCCAGTAATAAATCCACCTGCTGGACTTTGACCCTCTTCGCCAGACTGATAAAAACCAATTGCTTTACCCAAGGTGTAAGAAGTGGCATCGGTCTTCACCAGGTATAAACCAGACCACGGATTGTCCTCTGCCACACTAAAGTCACCTTGCTGACGAACCACATCTGCATCGTAATCAAACGGGCCTTCACCTGCTGTTGAGTCTGTTTTTACAGCCGTGTATTGGCGCAAGTCGGAATCAGTCAGAAATGTCCATGCCACAGAGGTGCTGTAACCGGTAAAGCCATAGCGATACAAGAAGTTAGCTTCATCACCATTGTTTTCGCGATTCAGGTAACGCGTACCAAATACCAGGCTGTTGTCAGCACTGTCTCTGAACACGAAGTCATAAATGTCAGCCTGTGCAGAACCTGGCGCCAAATCCACACCAGTGGTTACTCGCCAGTCGATCAGCGTCAAGGTACCCGTTGCCAGCTCAGTATCAATATCAAACGCCGGAAACGCGCGATAGGTTAAAGACGTTGGTACAACGTTGCCACTGCCACCACTTTGAAAGTCAGTGGTATCACCATAGCCTGACTGGTAACTGACATTCGTTGCCAAAATAAACATGGAATCAACGAACGCATCGTTATCCCCTTCAACCACATTATTGGTTAAAGACTGAAAATTACCAGCACTGGCGGTATTCGCTGCAATCGCGAACACACTTGCCAATAAAACACTCTTTAGCTTCATTGCATTCTCCTCAAGATTTATTTTATAAACATATATTCATGGCAATGCGCTGTGCCATGCGACACAGCGTTGCTTTATTGTTTTTTACGGCGGGAAGCGAATGAAATCACACCCAAGCCTAGTGCCAGCAAAACATAACTCTCTGGCTCTGGCACTGGAATGACTGTCAACACACCGCTAGCTGCGTCATAGGTATAACCAAAGCCATATCCCAGTGGACTTAAAACCGCAATACTGGAAAACGCACCGGTTGAACTTGTGAAATCAAACAAGTCAAAAGTATCGCCCGCATTACCGGTGTAACCATTGATAAATGAAAGTTTTAATACGCCACCAAAGGTGAGATTGCCATTAACAGTCAGATGGTCATACTGTGTGCCTTGAAGTAATCCGCCGATCTCAAACAGGGCTTCGTTGCTCGCGCCAAATACCACATCGCCATTCACGGTCACTGAGCCAGGGCTATTACCCGCAGAATAACCGCCGTTGAACACAAAAGTGCCACCACCACCTAACAGTGCGCCCACTTGCTGGTTAAATGCGCCATTGAAAGTCGCGGTTGTACCAGTGTTCGCATTAATGTGTGAGCCGTTGGTCGCAACCACTGAACCACCAAATTGCGCATTACCGTATTCAACAGTGGCCGTCCCGCTGACATTCATATTGCTTGTATAGCTACCACCATACATTTTGACGGTCTCACCAGCCGCAACACCACTTTCCAATTTGGTTGGGGCATAGCCTGACAGGGATACCGACAGAACTGATTGGCCTTCTTCACCGCCCTGACGAATCTTGATCGCGTTATCAATTACCTTGAAAGCCGTCGCATCCGTGCGAATCAAATACAAACCAGATTGCGCATTGCCTTCAGAAGCATTCACGTCTGTACGGAAATCCACCACATTTGAGTTATACACATCGGCACCCTGCTTCAGGCCAACATTACTCATTGCCGCGCTATAGGCCCTCAAATCACTACTGGATAAGCGGGTCCAGCCTGCTTCCACTTTAAAACCCTCGTAGCCATAACGAAAAATGTCATTGGCCTCAGACAAGTTTCTCTGGCCATTAATCGGGCCAAAATAAAGACGGGAGCCAATCACCACAGAATTGGTGGTAGTGTCCATAAACACGTAATCACTAAATGTACCGGCATACAATGCGTCTGTCGTACTTGCAAAATTAGTGTCTACCTTACTGATCAGTGACAGTGTGGAAGGAAAACTGTACACGCCACTCTGAACCACTGGCGCGATGTAGAGCTTGTCAGACAAGACATTTGCCGCACCGGAACAACGAATGGTTGTCGCACTGGCAACACCGCAGCCTGGCTGTCCAGCCGCACTTGGCAGCGTCACAAATGCAGCGTTTGCATTCATGGAAAACAAGCCAGCGGTCAACAGTGCAGAAACCACGCCCGAAATATATTTAATCTCCATAACCTACCCTCGAATTAAAAATGAATTATTTTTTAAACATCATTGCAAATGCCATACCAACTTCACCAACCACCTCAATTACAGATAAAACAGTCTCACAAAGCATTTATTTTTCAACCACTTATAAAAAAATCACCTACCATTCAATCCATGCAAGCATCTGTATCAAGCCACACGCATTACAATTAAAACCACTGAATTCAGGTTTTAATAAACCACCCATACAACCACATGGTTACTTACAACCAGGCTTAATCCAGTTTCATTTTTCGCTGCTTCCAATCCAGGTCATAACTCAAACCGAACCATGCTGCGCGCGGCGCGCCCGGTCCAATAAAGGTGGTGTTCTTCCACTGGTCAGAGTTGTAGTTAAAGCCCGCAGCATCACTCGCTGCACCACCGCTCGTAGGGGTAAATGGTGTCCGTCCAAGGTTGCCCGCCGTGGCATATTCACGGTCAAACACGTTGTCCAGGCGTGCAAATAAGGTAAAACCGTTATCAAACTTGTAATTGGCACGAAGATTAAAGATCGCGTAGCCTGGGATACTGCCATCGCCGATAAAGTCATACGGGTCGGTAAATGGATCAGTTGCATCTCGTTTTTTATGCTTATTATTTTCATTGCCACGCACAAAAGAGGACGAATGCATCACCATATTGAGTGTGACGTCGAACCTCTTATTCGCCGCGTAATTCCAGCTTGCTTGCACAATGTGATTAGGCATGCCGGGCAACTGGTCGCCCGGCCTGATATAGACGTAATTCTGGTTTTGTACGCTGTCTAAGACGTTACTACTGTTATTCGGGTTAATAATGGTGGAAGGTGACTCAAACGTCGCCCGCATCCAGGTGTAATTAAGGCTCAGCCGGTGATCGCCCCATTTGCCTGCAATGCTACTTTCAATGCCCTGCCGCAAAGTCTGGCCAAAGTTATCAAACACACCACGGTTTTTACGGCCAAGTGGCACAAACAAAATGTCATTGGTGAGCTCTGTGCGGAAGAAACTTAAATTCCAGTTTAAATTTTCGCTACCAAGAAAACTGGTCGAGATGCCTCGAGTACCCGCCTCATAAGAGGTGGAGCGGACTTGCTTGAGATAAGGGTCAGCCGTGAGGGAAGTCGGTATCGCGCAACCAAATTGATAATTTCGATTGTTTTCAATCTGCGTCCTGTCAATCGCACATCCCAACTCAATGACGGAAGGTGTACGGGAGCCGCGACTCACATTGCCATAAGCCACCAGATTAGGCTTAATCTCCCAGGTGAGGCCAAACGAAGGATTGAAACTACGGTACATATAATCCCCTTTGGAACATATGTATTTTCCGTTGTCAGAGGTGTCTGTTAAGTCGACCACACAACGCTCTCGAGTCGGATCGAAATAGGTACCTGACCCATTATCCTCAAATTGATATAGGCTCAAGCCGCGCTCTGAGCGCAAATCATTTTTCACACGGGTATGGTTAAACCTGGCCCCTAGCGTGATATGCAAGTCATCTCTGGGTGACCAGGTATCACTGACAAACATGCTTTTGGTCGTACTACTGCCGGTCAGTTTATTTCGAATGATTGGATACTTCGCAGCTACCAACCCAAGATCCGTGTAATAACTGGGGTTCTGAACCAGCTCACGATCAGCGCCGATATCAGCAAACATTTCCGCCTGCATGAAATTGACATCATTGGTGTCATAGGTGATGCCTGCGGTCAACTCGTGCTTGTCAGTCACAAAATTCATCTGAAAAGCTAATCCCTCGCCACCCTGCTTCAGGTCAGACAAGCTGAAGACACCATTCGGGATGAGCCCCGCACATCCGGAGCCAGGCGAGGATGAGGTTGTAGATGAACCATCAGGCAGACTGCCGTCAGGACAATTCACACCGGCACGTTCTGATAATTGAGGAAAGTCGTCATAAAAATCTCCCCCAATTGCTTTTTGCTTAACGCTACGTTTATACGCCAAACCAGAAAAACTCAGGTTATCGTTCAGGTCAAAGCGACCAGTGAGGTTGTAGTGTTCCAACCCATTCTTGTTTTCATCCGGTGAGGTGAATACGGCTTTTCTATCCTGCTCATACATTTCGTATGGCACCACACCATTGCCAGTCAAGGCCGTGTCCACATTCAAGGCAGTAAAATTGAGCTCGCCATAATCACTACGCATCGTGGCACTGGTAAATAGTTGGCGAACATTAGAAGGCGAGTTATCACGCCAGCCATCCTCCTTGAAATGGTTATAGGCCACAAACAGGCCAAGCCTGCCATTATTAAAACCATTGGAGAATTGCATTTGTTCACGCCCCCAGGCGCCACCCATCACCTCAGCGTGCGCCTGGTTGTGCGTAAACCCGTTCTTGGTAGTAAGCGCCAAGGCACCACCTAGCGTATTAAGGCCAAACATCGGATTAGAGCCAGGAATCATATCAAGGCTGGCGATAGCGTTCATGGGAATAAAATCCCAATTCACAACTTCACCAAAGGCCTCGTTGACACGCACACCATCCAGGTAAACAGAAATCCCTTGCGGGGTGCCGATCTGTGGCGAGGCGGTAAAACCACGAAAGTTCAGATCCTGCTGAAATGGATTCCCGGCATAATCATTGATGGTGACCGATTGCATTGAGTTATTCATTAAGTCAGTGATATTGATTGACTTTGAATCCGCGATTTCTTTACCACTAATGCTTTGCACATTGGTGGTCATTTTTTCTTTATCAATCACCAGACCAGGCAATGGCGTAATGACACTACGCCGCTTCGCTTTAACCACGACTTCATCAAGCTGTATCGCACGTTGAGAATCTGCGCTCTTCTGCTCGTTACTGGCAGCATCATCGCCACCATCTGCCGCCATTGATACACAAGAATAGGTTGCAAGAAACAACACTGATTTTATTTTTTTATTTAACATACTTCCCCTCCACAGGGGAAGACTGCAAAAATCAAACCATCTCAATCAAGATAATTAGATCAATATAATCAACCAGTTACGATTTAATCAATCTTTACAACCACTTTTAACGGTTGCAGGCAGCCGCTTTGGCTGCAATAAACCATACAGAGCAAACCATTTGCTACGCAATAAACATCGCGCAAATAAAAAAAAGCCCGCATTAAGCGGGCTTTTGTTTCATAACAACCAGTTTATTGCTTAAGTAGATTTTCTGCGGCGCACAATAGAACCCATAATGCCTAAACCAGCGAGCATCATGGCAGCCGTTTCGGCTTCAGGCACTGAGGCGACTGAGACATTCAATAGCAATGCCCCCATGTTGTCACCACCACCATTTTTAAATACGACCGAGGCTAATGAGTTAGAAGCAAAGTTCACAGTACGTGTATAAATAGTGACTGGCGCATCAGAAGTCAGGTTAAAGGTTTCGTTATAGCTACCAAAACTGACGTCTACTGTATTTGACTCACCACGTGTACTGCCGGACAAGACGAACTCCAGTGTATACGTCCCGGCAGCCACATTCAGGGCTTTGGAGCTAAAGTCACCGGCGTCACTTGTACTGCCGTCCAAATCGATATATAAGCCGTTACCAGGGTAGAAATCAAAATAGCCATTACCAATTACATCGACTGTGCCGTTGGTCACGGTCCAGTTACCAGCAAAATCAGTCACATTTAAACCAGCGGTATAACTATCAAAATTATCTGAAAAAATCACTGCGGACTGAGCAGGTGCTGATAATGCGCCACACACAGCAACCGCACACAAAGTTTTTGTTACTACTGACATACATCCCCCTTCTCAACCGTTGTAAAAATTAGAACGACAACTGTATGCCTGATATGTATTTAATGCAATACCCCAAATGGGCTAATAAAAAACCCGCCAACTGGCGGGTTTTTTATTTGAATCTGAATCTATGCTTAATCGCGGTTGCCCAGCAAAGCCAGTAGAATATTCAACAAGTTAACAAACAGGTTGTAGATATCCAGATACAGATTCAGGGTTGCCATCACATAGTTGGTTTGGCCGCCACGTACGATCTGGTTGACGTCATACAAAATGTAGCCTGAGAAAATCAGTACGGATACACCAGAAATAGCCAGTGACAAAGCAGGAATCTGGAAGAACATATTAGCCAAACCAGCCACAATCGCCAGGATCAGGCCGATCATGAGGAACTTGCCCATGCCGCTGAAATCACGCGCAGGTGAAGAACCGATGGCAGCCAGACTCAGGAAAGTAATCCCCGTACCGGCAGCAGCCAAACCAACGATCTCGGCACCGTTACGCAAATGCAGTGCAAATTGCAGAATCGGGCCTAACATCACGCCGAAAACAAAGGTCATGGCCAACAACAACCAGACGCCTACACCACTGTTCTGGTTCACAGCGATCAGTTTGAACATACCAAACATCACGGCCATAAAACCAATGGCAAACATGAACGGATGCGCGGCCATAAAGCCAAAATTCATTTGCATGCCGACATAAGCACCAATCACCGTCGGCACCATGCTCAAGCCGAGCAAAGCATATGTATTACGCAGCACGCGATTTTGCGCCGCGGATACATTACTCTCACGACCTAAAACTTGCATATCTGACATAGTGTTTTTTCCTCTCAATAAAACTTTTTTAAAACTTACTTAGGATTAAGATAATGGCAAACGCACAAAGTTTCAAGTTTTAATCATGACATTTGTGTGAAGATATCTGTTAGCTACAGCTTCCAGATCGCGTAACAAACCAATGCAATCAAAATGATACGTGTGATTTGATAGACATTTTTATTCCACTTTTTAAAACGACGGCGATATTGCCCAACGACCCAGGCATAGTGGAACAAACGGTTAATCACGCCAGTTTGGTCCCCTGCTTCGTTCGGTGAACTAGCGGCAGTGACAATAGTATTCGCCAGGAAACGATTGATTGCCTGTGCCCAGCCATAGCGCATGGGGCGCTCAATATCGCAGAACAGAATCACACGCGTTTCGTCGGTCTTGTTATACGCTTCATGGATATAGGTTTCGTCAAACATCACCGCCTGGCCATCGCGCCAGCTATAGTCTTCACCATCGACACGGATAAAACACTGGTCATCATTAGGCGTCGCCAAGCCCAAATGAAAACGCAAAGAACCCGCATATGGGTCGCGATGCGGGCGTAAGTGCGCGCCCGGCGGCAACTCGGCAAACATGGCCGCTTTCACGCTGGGAATACTTTGCAACAAAGCCACTGTTTTCGGGCAATAAATGCTGGCAGAAGGATGATGTGCGTCATACCATTTAAGGTAGAAACGCTTCCAGCCGGTTTTAAAAAACGAGTTAAAACCGGCGTCGTTATTGGTTTGTGCTGCCGCAATGCGCTCTTGTTCACGCACGTGCAAAGCTTCTTCACGAATTTCCTGCCAGCGGTCGGTGATTAACTTCAACTCAGGGAATTCATTCACCGACAAATAAGGCGTGGTCGGTGCTTTTGAGAACAGGTATAAAAACACATTAAACGGTGACACGATGCCTGAGTGGTCAAACACCTGGCGGTAAAAACGATGCCGCACTTTACCGCGAAAGTGAACATAACTGACCGAGGATAAGAATATCCCGAGAATAATCCATTTCATAATCGATACCGTTGCTTACACAGTTATTAAATTGCTATCAATAATAGACTAGCTTAGCGCATCACCGTTGATTCAGGCAAACAAATCAGACTCTTTTTGACCAACCATAGCCACCCTTTTTATCGCATCCACATAATAAGCAGATTCACGCAACCCAACCATGTCCTGCGGATGGTGCCCGCCATGCATGCGCGCCAGGCGTGCAATACTTTGTGCCGAGATTTTCCAGTCCAGGTTTGCCAGTAATTCATCTGCCAAATCAGGGCGGTTACATAGCAAGACCATGTCGCAACCTGCACTCAACGCCGCCAAGGTGCGCGCAGTTACATCACCGGCGACGGTCGCGCCTTCCATGCTCAGGTCATCACTGAAAATCACCCCATTAAAACCCAGGCGCTCACGTAATACTTTCTGTAACCAGCGCGGTGAAAATCCGGCAGGTTTCTCGTCCACTTTAGGGTAGATCACGTGCGCAGGCATTACTGCGTGCAAGCCTTCGTCTATCATGCGTACAAAGGGTTGCATGTCGTTTTGCGCAATCTGGTCAAACTCGCGCTCATCGACCGGGATGCTCACATGCGAATCGGCCACCACAAAGCCATGACCGGGAAAATGCTTGCCCACTGCAGCCATACCGGCTTTTTTCAAGCCTTGCATCAAACTGAACGCCAACTCGTTGATCGCTTGCGGGTCGCGGTGAAACGCACGGTCGCCGATGACCAGGCTGTCACCATAATCCATGTCCAGCACCGGCGTAAAACTGAAATCCACACCATGCGCACGCAACTCGGCGCCCAGCACATAGCCAGCCTCCACCGCCAGCTCTTTGGCCTTACGTGGATTTTTGTCCCAGATATGGCCAAATTCACGCATGGGCGGAATCTTGCTAAAGCCTTCCCGGAAGCGCTGTACCCGGCCACCTTCATGATCGACTGCAATTAACAACGGCGGCTGACGCACGGCATGGATGCTTGCCGTCAGCGCCTTGAGTTGCTCGCAACTCTCAAAGTTGCGCGCAAACAAAATCACCCCGCCTACCAGCGGATGTTGCAAACGGCGGATGTCATCGGCAGTGAGCTCTTTGCCAACCACATCCAGCATGACGGGACCTAAAGACATAACATATTCCTATTGTTCAAATTTCAAGCACATTTTAATCGATAAAGACTGGTGATTTCTTTGGCACGCGCCTCATACAAAGGGTCGGACTGATCACTGGCTTTGGCATGTTTAGGCGCAATATCCAGTTTTTCAACAACCTGCAAACCCGCCTCATTGATCCACGTGGCCAATGCCTCAGGCTGACGCAAGCCAATATGCTCGGCTAAATCCGACATCACCAGCCATGCTTCACCATTGGCGGTTAAATGCGTTTTCAAACCACTTAAAAACCCTTTCAGCATACGACTATCCGGGTCATACACCGCATGCTCAATCGGCGCATTGGCTTTCGCGGGCAACCAGGGTGGGTTACAGACGATCAGATCGGCTTGCCCTTCCGGGAACAAATCTGCTGGCAGGACCTGAATATTGGTTTGCATATTCAAGCGTTGCACATTCTCTGCAGCACACGCTAATGCGCGTGGATTATTGTCTGTGGCAAGCACCTGTTTCACACCGCGTGCCACCAAAATGGCCGCAATCACCCCGGTGCCAGTACCGATATCCCAGGCCACTTGCGGGCTGTTAAGAGGGGCCTGATCTATGAGATCAAGATACTCACCACGCACAGGGGAATACACCCCGTAATAAGCGTGGATACTGGCATTGAGCGCATGAATCTGCACGCCTTTTTTACGCCATTCATGCGCGCCCACCATGCCCAGCAACTCACGCAATGAAAGCACCAGCCTTGCGGGCAGTTTGTCGGTTTTTTCGTCCACAATCAACGCGCCTTGCACTGCAGCTTTCACATCAGGGGCGCGAGGTAAATCGCAAACCCCATACTTGAGTTCAATCAATACTTTGTTGGTGATATTGGCACGGCCAATCTGGCGCGCGCGATGCTGGTGAAAGGCTTCGAGCATGGTCGCCGCAGGTTTAACCGGTTTGCGGTCGACGCGGCGCGTAATGGCCTGCAACAATTGTTTGGCATTTTGAAAGTCACCGCGATAGAGCAATGCAGTGCCCTCACAAGCCAGGCGGTACGCCTCATCCGCCTTAGTGGTATCGTCCGCGATCACCACCGCTTTCGGCGGCGGGTTCCCTGCTTCAGATTGCCAGTCGGCGGCTTGCGTCTTTTTTTGTTCGTACCAGTTAATCAGGTTCAATGGGGTTCCGATAATGAGAAGTTATTAAATGTGGCCAGTTTAAAGCTTAAACGGACTAAAGTCGGTATGGGTATCGTAATAATCTTCATTTTCTGCGCGTTTGAGAAATGCGACTATTTTGTAGGTGACTGGCGTAAACGCGACTTCTACCAGCACTTTGGCCGTGAATTGTGCCAGCACGATTTGCGGCATCATGGCATCGGGGAATTCGCCAGAACCATAAAACGCCAGCGGGAAAAACAGGATAGTGTCGACTGCTTCACCGAAGATGGTCGAGCCTATGGTGCGGCTCCATAGCCAGCGGCCCTGGGTCAGGATTTTCATTTTGGCCAGCACAAACGAATTGACGAACTCGCCAGCCACAAACGATACCAGCGAGGCAATGGCAATGCGCGCCGTGGAGCCGAACACCGATTGATAGGCCGCCTGGTCGTGCCATTCTGGCGCCGGTGGCAGCGCTACGATCACCCATGCCATGAGGCTGGCAAAGGCCAGGCAGATAAACCCGGTCCAGATTACGCGGCGCGAGGCAGCATAACCGTATACTTCGGTCAGGATGTCACCAAAAATAAAACTGATCGGGAAAAACATAATGCCGGCGCCAAACGTCAGCGCCCCCAGTAAGGGCACATGAACCTCGGTAATTTTGCCAGGGCCGATGAGATTGGAACAGACCAGCACCACGGCAAACGCCGCCATGATCAGGTCATAGTAACGATACTGTTTTCTCATGAATGACCTTTTCCAATCATCTAGCCCTCGCTGCGCACATCCAGTTTGTCACGCAATACATCGCCGCCCAGGTTAATGGCCAGGATCAGGCTCATCATGCACACGCCGACAGTGAGCACATAGTGTGGTGCCACCAGCATAAAACGCACGGCATCACGCAGCATGGCGCCCCAGGAGGCATTGGGCGCCTGTATTCCCAAGCCAAGAAACGACAATGACGCCTCGGCAATCATCACGCTAGCCATACTGTAAGCGGCCTCTACCAGCAAGATTGATATCAGTAGCGGAAAAATATGTAATGACATCACCCGCAAGCTGCTGGCGCCTAAGGACTCTGCCGCCAATACATGCAAGCGCTGACGCAATGCCAGTGACTGGCCGCGCGATAACCTGGCGTAGGTCACCCAGCCGGTCAGGCACAGCGCAAGAATCAGGTTGTTAATCCCCGCGCCCAGCACCGCCGCAAACGCAATCGCCAGTAACATTCCTGGGAACGCCAGAAAAATATTGGTCAATTGCATCAGTACGGCATCCATCCTGCCGCCTTTATACCCGGCCACCAGGCCGATGCTCAGGCCAACCGTCATCGTCACGGCAGTGACAACCACAGTAACCAGAAAAGAAACCTCTACCCCGCGAATAACGCGCGCCAGAATATCGCGCCCCAAATCGTCTGTGCCTAGCCAATGTTGCAGACTCGGCCATTGCAGAATGGCGTTAAGGTCAATCTGGTTGGGATTCAAACCAATCGCATGCCCCAGCAGCACGGCAAGTAGCCAAAAGCTCAAAGTCAGCAACGAAAAGGCTTTCATGCTGCGCCTCGCGTGCGCGGATCCAGCCAGCGATAAACCACATCTGTCAGCTGATTGATCAGCACATAACTAAACGCCACCACCAGCACACAGGCCTGCGTGACCGGGTAATCGCGTTTTTCTATGCTATCTACCAGCAAGCGGCCGATGCCGTTCCAGCTAAAAATGGTTTCGGTAATCACGGCGCCGGCCAGTAAGCTACCCATTTGCAAACCAACAATGGTGACCAATGGCAACAAGGCTGCACGTAAAGCGTGTTTCAATAACACCTGCCGCTCACTCAAGCCTTTGGCACGGGCAGTACGGATGTAATCCTCATTCAATACTTCGAGCAAGCTGGTACGGGTCATGCGCGTCAAAATGGCGCTTAAGCCCAGTCCCAGTGTCATCGCTGGCAACACAATGCTGGCAGTGTTCGCCATGCCACTCACAGGCAACCAGCCTAGCCAAACCGCAAATACCAGCATCAACACTGGCCCCAGCCAGAACGCAGGCATCGCCGCCAGGCGGATACTCAACATGGTGATCATCACATCCTGCCACTGCCCGGCCTTGAGCGCAGACCAGATGCCCAATGGAATACCGATAGACAGCCCTATCGCTAATGCAACCACGGCCAGTAATAACGTGGCTGGATAGGCTTGCCATAATAGTTGCGAGATCGGGGTTTGTGTATGGATAGAGGCACCAAAATCCCCTTGCAGCAGATGCATCACATACTGGCCGAATTGCACCAGCACAGGCTGATCCAGCCCCAGTTGCGCTTTAAGTGCGGTGCGGTCAGCAGCACTGGCAGACTCACCCAGCATGACATCCACCGGGTCGCCCGGCACCAGATGCAGCAAGGCGAAGGTCAGGCATAGCACCCCGAAGACCACCGGCAATAGTGTGGCAAAGCGCTTAATCATCCGCCTCGCAAATGTTAACGGTGGTACCGACGGGCACCTGCTCGAACAATTCGATCAGGTCCGCATTGCGCATGCGTACGCAGCCATGAGAACCGGGCACACCCAGCACAGTCGCATCCGGCGTGCCGTGGATATAGATATAGCGTTGCATGGTATCGACATTACCCAAGCGGTTTTTGCCCGGCTCAGTACCGCTCAACCAAAGAATGCGGGTTAAAATCCAGTCGCGGTCAGGAAATTGCTCTTTTAGTGCCGGGGTAAATATTTCCCCGGTCGGGCGGCGCCCAACAAACACGGTATTTTCAGCTGCCCCGCCACCGATTTTGGCACGAATAATATGCGCTCCCAGCGGTGTACAACCACTGTTTTTGACGCAACCTACGCCATTGGCCGCCGTAGACACGGCATAACGCGTCACTTGTCCGCCATTGTCGTCAAACACCGTCAGCGTTTGCGCCGGGATAGAAATTTCAATATGCATAACCATTATTCTAAGCGATTTGCCCGTGATAGACGGAGATTTGATGCAACACGGTCTCTGGCAATAAAAATTCCATTAAAATCCGATTCACTCGCTTAATTATTTTATTCATCGCTAGACTCAGGGCAATCGCATGGCACATCACGAATTACACTTTTTACAACGCAGCGGCTGGCTGCGCGCGGCTGTGCTGGGCGCCAACGATGGCATTATTTCTACCGCCAGCCTGTTGATGGGCGTAGCCGCCGCCGGTGCCACGCACCAGGCCTTGCTCATGACCGGTGTCGCCGGGCTGGTGGCAGGTGCGCTTTCCATGGCTGCAGGCGAATATGTATCAGTGAGTTCACAAACGGATATCGAACAGGCAGACCTCGCCCGTGAAGCCGAAGAGCTCAAGGAAAACCCGGAAAGCGAATTACGTGAGCTGACTGGTATTTATATCCAGCGCGGCTTATCTCCCGAGCTGGCTAAACAAGTGGCACAAGCGCTATCAACACATGACTCACTGGCCGCGCATGCACGTGATGAGCTGGGCTTGCATGACATCAACCAGGCGCAGCCATTGCAGGCCGCGCTAGCCTCGGCGCTGGCCTTTGCCAGTGGCGCCATCTTGCCACTCATCACCGCCTGGCTGGCACCGCATACGCAAGCACAAACCTGGTTAACGGTAAGCACCCTGCCATTTTTAGCCTTGCTGGGGATTGTCGCTGCGCGCACTGGCGGCGCCAGCATCGTGAAAAGTGTCAGTCGTGTCGTCGTTTGGGGTGCACTCGCCATGGCGGCCACGGCGCTGATCGGTCACTGGTTTGGCGTCAATCCGTGATCCGTCACCCCAATAAGCACTAGTCTTTAGCCGCTTTAAAAACCACGTGTGCCAGACCGTCCAGATTGCCGTCTGGCATGGGCTGGTAAGCCGCAATGGTATTGCGGTAGGCGACAAACTGCCCTTCATACCATAGCGGGATCACTGGCAATTGACTATGAATGCGCTGCGTCACCGCTGGCCAATCCTCTTTTTCCAACAATTGATCCAGCACGCCATCCTGATAGCGGCCACGGTTGAAGCCCTGTGGCGGCAAGCTATTAGAAGCAAATACCTGACTGTAAATCTCCGGTGTTTTAATGCCAACCCAGGTCAGGCCATACAGCTGAAAATTACCTTTTTGCACATCGGCAAAAAAAGTGCCCCAATCCAGGCTCTTGATTTGCAGGTCTATGCCCGCCTCCTGCATTTGCGCCTGCAAAATCGTCGCTAGCCGCACACGCTGCGGATCGGTGCTGGTTTTATAAGTCAGCGTCAGTGGCAACTTAATACCTGCAGATTGCAATAATTGCCTGGCCAGTGCCGGTTGATAAGGATAAGGCTGCAAGGCCACATTGCCAGCATAATGCTCGGGCGGCAAGATGGCACTGGCCTGGCGGCTATGGCTGACCATGACTTTATCAATAATCGCCTGGGTATCAATCGCGTAGGCAATCGCGCGCCTGACGCGTGCATCGCGCAGAAAATCGGCCTGTACATTCAAACCTAGATAAGAATAATTGGCACCTACCCCGGTTTTCACCGTGATATTAGGCTGTTTTTGCAGATATTTAACCAGTTCAGGCGGCAAATCTCCCTGAATCAAATCAGCTTCACCGCGTTTGAGTTTAAGTACCCGCACATTGGGGTCTTTCACTTCGTCAAAACGCACTTTGAGGCCATCACTTAACCGCTGCAACTGCAATGCTGACTGCCACTGATCCAGTTTAAACGGCCCGCTCCCTACCGGCGCATGGCCAAAGTCATGTCCGGCCGCAATCAGCCGTGCGGGCAAAATACCAACCATCAAACGCGCAGCAAAGTGCGGATCCGGGCGGCTAAGTTCAAAATCGATGGTGTTAGCATCCAGCGTTGTAATCTGCTGGATATGCTTGAATTCCGCCGTGTGCGGTGAGTCCTTGAGTTGCAACAGGCTATCGTAAGTCGCTTTCACATCCGCAGCCGTCAGCGGCTGGCCATCGTGGAATGTGGCAGGCTGAGATAACTGGAAGCGGTAATGCGTCGCATCGCGCATTTGCCAGGTCGCCAGCCCAGGCACTTCGCGCGAGCGGCTATCAAACTCTACCAGGCGCTGGTAAAGCAAGCGATTGATACGCTCGGAAGCTGCGTCTGTCGCATAACGCGGATCAAGGTTCACCGGCGCCTGCGCCACGGCAAACACCAGCGAACGCGGTTCGTCAGAGGGCTGGCAGCCACTCAACGCCCACGCTAGCAGCACTCCCGGCAATAACCGGCCTAACATGCTGCCCATCACCTTAAATCTTCTCAAAAATCGCGATAGATTCAACATGCGCCGTATGCGGGAACATGTTCATCACGCCAGCGGCTTCCAGGCGATAGCCTTTAGACTGCGTCAGGATTGCCGCATCACGCGCCAGCGTCGCCGGGTTGCACGACACGTAGACAATACGTGATGGTGCATGGTCAGCGTTGGCATCTTCTGCATCCGGCAGGGACTTGATCAACTCAATCGCACCATCCCGCGGCGGGTCTACAAGCCACTTATCAAACGCGCCCAGCGACTGCAATGATTCAGGTGTCATATCGAACAAATCAGATTCAGCAAATTCAACATTGCTGACGCCATTGAGCTGTGCATTTTCCACCGCGCGTTTTACCAATGCTTGTGATCCCTCGACGCCATAGACGCTGGCACCACTGCGCGCAATCGGCAGCGTAAAATTGCCCAAGCCGCAGAAAAAGTCAGCAATGCGCTCACCGGCTTGTGGCTGCAACAATTGCAGCGCACGACGAATCATGACACGGTTAATCGCCGGGTTGACCTGGGTAAACTCAATTGGGCTAAACGGATATTGCAGGTTAAACTCAGGCAAACTGTAATGCAGCATATCACCATGCGTGAACAATGGCTTGACGGTGTCCGGACCCTTGGTTTGCGTCCACACCTGGGCGCCGTGCGTTTCTTCAAAGGTTTGCAGCAAGGCGATATCGGCCTCGGTCAGCGCTTCCATAATGCGGAACACCAATACAGTCGCATCTTCACCAACCGCCAACTCAATTTGCGGCACTGCCTGCTTGATAGACAGTTGGCCGATCAAGGCTTTCAACGGTACGATCAGATCAGACACTGGTTGCGTCAGCACTTCACAGCTATCCATAGAAGTCACATAGCTGGTGCCTTTTTCATTAAAGCCGACCAGCACGCCGCCCTTTTTCTCGACATAGCGCACGCGCAAGCGAGCCTTGTGGCGATAATGCCATGGCGTGCCCTGAATCGGCGGCAGGACTTTCTCAGCGCGCACGCGGCCGATATGCCATAAATCAGCCTCCAGCATGCGCTGCTTGGCTGCCACCTGCGCGGAAAACTCCAGATGCTGCATGGCGCAGCCACCGCAAGTGCCAAAATAGGCACAGCCGGGCGTCACACGCTGGCTGGACTGTTTCAACACCTCGACCGTCGTCGCCAACTCATAGGTCGCCTTGACATGATGCGAGACAAACTTCACCTCTTCAAATGGCAATGCGCCTTCAATAAAAATGACCTTGCCATCGACATGGGTGACACCGCGACCTTCCTGGTCGAGGGATTCAATGGTGGCAATGCGGGGAGTCTGCGCTGCCCTGGCGGCAGACGACAGGTTGGAGGATCTTTGACGGTTGTTTCTCATAACCTGTTATTTTACCTGAATTGGGCATACAATCATCCAGCAAACCAATCAAAATAAGGAGTCTGTGATGCTTAAACAATGGCGCTTAACCACGACACTGGTGGTAGCACTTTTTTCATCGTCTTTCTGCTTCGCTGACGAAGTGGCTATTCAGCAAGAGGTCCACGGCGTGGACTATGTCACCGGTGGCATAGGCTCAGAAGAAGTCGACGCCATGGAGTCCTTTAAAAAGCAATTCAATCTGTATTTCCTGTTTTCCGAAGGCAAAGTCGGCCGCGTGATTGATGATATCAACATCAGCATCGTCGACAGCAAAAATCAGACCGTATTTGCGCTGGAGCACGCTGCACCCAGGTTGTTGTTAAACCTGCCCAGCGGCAAATATCAGGCTATTGCCAGTTACCTTGGCAGTGAACAGCGTTACCGCTTTACGCATGACGCCAAAAAGCACCAACGCGTGATCCTGAACTGGAAAAACAAGATTGATGAAGATACTGTAGAACCAACAGTAGAAGATACTGCAGCACCAGAAGTGCCTGCCACTGAGACGCCTTAAAAACCTTAACCGCCGCTAAACGCCGTCAAGGGTTTATCGGCGGTAATATTAAGATGTTAGATATCGCCAAACCAGACGTTTAACCTCAAGCCCAGGCAGCCATAAACTGTTGCCAGTGCTCACCGCCGTAACCGAATAAGGTTTCGCGCACCAACTGGATTTCAGCCGCATAGTTGGCCTCATTCAAGTGACCGCGCATTTTGAGAAAGCGTAAATACACCAGGTGCGTGTTGGCGACATCGGTTTCGCAATAATCACGGATCGCTTTTACTTCACCATTCAGGTAAGCCTGCCACACCTTGCTGCCATCCATGCCCAATTTACCGGGGAAGCCGCATAACTGTGCCATCTGGTCCAGCGGTGCGTTAGCGCGTCCGCTATACATAGCCAGCACATCCATTAAATCCAGATGACGCATGTGATAGCGACTGATGTAGTTATTCCACTTAAAGTCTTTGTCGTCTTCACCCAGGTCCCAATAGCGCGGCGCGGCGATACCATGCACCATGGCACGGTAGTGCAGCACGGGCAAGTCAAAACCACCGCCATTCCAGCTCACCAGGTTAGGTGTGTATTTTTCAATGCCGTCGAAAAAGCGCTGGATAATTTCTGCTTCGGTCGACTGCTCATCGCCCAGGGTCCATACGCGAAACTGGCTGCCCTCGCGCAAAGCGCAAGATATTGCACAAACGCGCTGCAAATGGTGTGGCAAAAAGTCAGTGCCATTCTGCTGGCGGCGTTGGTGAAAAGCGATATTAGCCACGTCAGCATCACTTAAACTGGCAGGCAGGTCATGTAACTGACGAATCCCGTCCACATCCGGAATGGTTTCAATATCAAACACCAAACTTAGCATGACTATACTCGTGAAAAAATTGCTTTTTAAAATAACACAGCGCCCAGGCTTACACCAGAAAACCTTATTTTCACGCGTCGTTTGTACAAAAAATGGGGCAATTGTATCAATTGATACAATCCACGGCCATTTGTATCAATTGATACAATTAAATAACTGATTTATAAATACTTTTTGTGTTTTTTCAAGCAATCAAAAAACCATGTTCCGCTTTAATCTGGCCATGTTCAGTTAACACGATGTATTGCCAGGGAGCAATCACATCAGCCCTGAACCTTTGACACTTACGGATTAAAATTTACGGAGCTCTCATCATGACATCTATCAGTTCATTAGGCAGTAACAATAGTATTCAATCTTTGTCGCAGGTCAGTCAGCGTAGCGGCATGCAACCTCCACCACCGCCACCCGACGGCGAAGGTCAAGGCAAGGATGGTGGCGGCTTGCTGGGTGCCATTGATTCTGCACTGAAAAGCGCAGGCATTGAAGGTGGCCTGGAATCCATTTTTGGTCAGTCCGGTACCAGCAGCACAAGTACGAGCACCAGCGCAGACAGTACAGACACGTCTACCAGCAGCGACAGCACCACCGATGCCGCCAGTGCGCTGAATAGCTTTTTAC
Source organism: Methylophilus sp. UBA6697 (assembly GCF_002454655.1). Taxonomy (NCBI): domain Bacteria; kingdom Pseudomonadati; phylum Pseudomonadota; class Betaproteobacteria; order Nitrosomonadales; family Methylophilaceae; genus Methylophilus; species Methylophilus sp. UBA6697. The sequence goes on along the minus strand of NZ_DKJH01000003.1, from coordinate 113,263 downwards.
AAAACCTGATCAGTGCCTTGCAGTCACAAGGCACAACCGATACCAGTAGCACGGATAGTAGTGAAAATGAAACAGAAGCGACGAGTGCAGCACAGGGGATGCCTCCGCCACCGCCTTATGGCGGTCATGGCATGGAGTCGAAACTGCAAAGCCTGATTGCCTCTTTGAGTAATGACAGCACGACGGATAGCACAAGCACAGACACCAGCTCAGACAGCTCGTCCAGCGACCTGCAAAGCAGCTTTCAGTCACTAGTGAGCGCACTGGGCGGAAGCAGCGACAATGCCAGCCTGAGTGGTTTCCTGCAAGCGTTATCAAGCAGCATGCAACATCGCGGCCCGACGGGCAATGTGGTCAGCACAACCGCGTAATACGGCAGACCTCTCGAAAGCAGCTACCACCAACGTGTGGTAGTTGCTACCGGCAATGGCTTAGGCAAACTCCAACTGCAGGATATCGGTTTCGGAATCTTCTTCCAGCCACTCTGCAGGTGCTTTATGCAAGCGAACCGGGGCTTTCATCTCTTCACCATCAAACGTCAGAATGGCGTAGCTGACTTCATGCGGCGCTTCGATCGGCGTGAACTTGGCAAAACCAAAATCAGCATTACGCATCACTTGCCAGGCGCCTGATGGTTCAGCATATTCTGCTTTGGAAAAATAATGAGCAATTTGCCTATCAGTCGCGGCTTTGAGTGCGCAGTCATTTTCGCGCGACATTACAGACCAGCGATAATCCAGACCATCGGCAATCGGCTGCAATTGCATCAGATACCAATGCACGTTTTCACGTGCCAGCTGTATCAAGGATCGTACACGGCCAGTATGGTGATTCAGGATGTAGTAAATCCCCAAATCCTGCTGGTGAATACTTTCACCCAAGCGAGGGAGAACGAAAAGATTAGTTGCCACAACGGACTCCTTTCATCGGAACATGCACTTAGATTGTATGCAATGACCATGCCTGAAACTGAAAGCCGATACTTTTACTGCGTTGTTTATCGAATTGATCCAACCCGAACACCCTCAGCACAAGAACCTGCTATCTTGCTCACCTGCTAGCCATACAAGTAAAAGCCACTGATTATTCAGACTATTTACCTCGCAAAGGTTCGCTGAGCCAGCAATGAGTCGCTGCATTGAGCGGAATTGAACATGAGACAGTGCTGAAAGCTTTAAAAACAACATGTGCCCATTTTTGGTATCAATTTGGCCGGCCACCTAGGCCATCACGCACCAAATTGTCACTTGAACAACGTAAGATTTAACAGATACCCTTAAGTCATCAATAATAAAAACGCACAAATTAAATTACAAAGACTAACAATAAAAGATACAATTTAAACACCTGAAACTTGGGTATTACTCATTACTCACCACTAATTAAAAAGAAAATATATATGAAGCTCTCCAAAACCCCTTCTTCACTATTACCCTTGGCTTTACTTGTACCCTTGGCTTTACTTGCAATGTCAGTGCCTGCACACGCTGCTTCGCCAGAAACGGAACACCATATCAAGCCGTACAACGTTTATTTTGGATTGGATGCCGCTTATGTTCATACAAAAAGCGATTCAGGTGACATCAAAGATTCAATCACCGCGCTGACTGGCAGCACGCCTTCTGTGAGTGAGGATAACAACACAGGTGCAGGCAGGATTTTTGCTGGCTATAAATTCAATGACAATCTGTCATTAGAGCTCGCTTACGTGAAAACAGGTAAATTAAAAGCAAAGATTAACGATGATGCACTGGGTTATAGCGGCTCTGCAAAGGCCGATGTGAAAGGGATTGAATTGTCGGCGTTGCTGAGCCCATCACAGTTGCCAAACTTTTTCGTTAAAGCAGGTGCAACTTACTTAAAAGTGCAATCTAGCGCGAGCCTAACCGGTGCGTTTAGCGGTAGCGACTCTACCGAGGACAAAGGCGTTGGCTACGTATTAGGCGCGGGATACAAATATCCGGTCAATGACATGGTAGATATCAAAGCAGCGTATTCATACTACGGCAAGATCGCAAATGAAAGCGGCTATGATGCGCATATGGTGTCTCTAGGCATGCAGCTGAACTTTTAAGCCTCACTCCTTGGCGCTGATTAAAAGCAGAAATGGAAAACACCATTTCTGCTTTTAATTTATCAATCACTTTTTAACCCACTGTCCATCACGTTGCACAAACCAGCCAGCTTGCGCTTTATCAATCCAGCGCTGGGCAAATGTACGTTGTATTTCGCCTTCCCATTCAGGGTGACCATTTGCGGCAGCCATGCCCTGATATAACCTGGCGCGGTCAGTGTTTTCATCCTTGACCAGCGCAGCCAACGCACTACGTTGGGACAATGGCACCAAACCGGCCTCTTTTACCGCGACAAAGCCGTCTGCGGTTAAACCAACAGCCCCAGACTGATATTGCGGCAGCAACTGCAAATGGCGGCTTTGCATGCTGGCTTTGACCGCAGCAACCGCCGGGGTATTCACATCAAGATCCACCGCGGCATATACCGGCAACGCCTCAAAAAGCATCGCCAGACAGCTCAAAAACACACCAACCTTCAAAGTGTGATAACCCTGGCGCAGGAATAGTTGCAACAAACGTGAACAATTATGTAGCAATCTCATCATGGGGCTGACTCCGGATTCACGGTCGGCGTTACCGGTATTGCAGACGGGGTCACCGGGGTGGCAGTCGGCGCAGAATGCTGGCTCGATGCCGGGGATTGTCCGGCAGGCACCTGCCAGATTTCGTCTATGACTTTGTCCGCTGCTTTTTCTGCAGCGGCGGCCGGAAAGTATATATTAATGGTGACACAAGCGCTCAAGCCCGTGGCCGATAGTACCAATAGCCAGGTACGCATCCAGCCCTGTTTTATTAAAGTCAGGTTCAATCTGCTTCCTTTCTGAGAACCGTTTTGTGCTTCATCATATAGTCAAGTTTAATCGATAATGATTTTACTATTACTATCCGTCACGCGCTGCATGCGCCCCAACACGTCTTTCCAGCTGACATATTGCGTATAGCCATTGACGTTGACCGACGGCGCGCCTTTGCCTTTGACGATCACAAAACCATCTGGCAGTGGTTCGACGCCGCCCATTTTGCAAATATCGCCGCGCAACTGGCAGCTCAGGCCAATTTTTTCATAACCGAACTCTTTAAAAAAGCGCAAGAAAGTGCGTTGCAAGGCCGCCGCCGTGCCCTCACCGCCCAAGGCCGTAATATTCTCTACCGCACGCTGCGAGATTTTCTTCTCGAACGGGCCGTCGGCAGTGCGCACAAAAGCATCCATAGACACCGGCTTCCAGTTTTGCAGGCGTAAATCCTTAATATCGCCTTCCAGCTTGCCGCTGATAGAGCCAAAGTTAAACGTACGCGTGATTTCACCCAGGTCAATCTCACGCATGGTGAAATTGGCATGTAACTTGGGCACCGCGCCCAAAGGGTCATCAATATCCAGGTCAGACATGCCCACCATGCCATTAAACAGTTTGAACTGCATATCGCCCACCATACGCAATTCGTGGTTAGCGTACGTCACCAGGGGAATCGTGCCTGCAATCTGGCCGCGCATTACCGGCCAACCCAGCGCCTGGCTGAAGCTAGACATGCTGATCGGTTGCAAGTCCATCTTGACATGCCAGACCATGCTTTGGTTAATCCAGGCAGCGGAAATATCCTGAAAATCAAGCCCACCATCCAGGATCGGCAACTGCAAACGCGGCGCCGTAATTGAAAAACGGTCCACCTCAGCCTGCCAGCGGGTTTCACTCAAGGGGATTTTTAGAATATGGCCGGACTGGTAACCCATGGCAATCTGCCTGGGACGATCATAATCCCAAGGAATGTCGGCATTAAAGTGGCTAAAGCCAAATTTACCAGCCTGATCCTCGACACTGGCGTCAGTGATATTGAGGTGAAACTTGAGCGGCTGCAAGCCTTTGGCCTCAAACGACCAGTCTGCCTTGCCAGATACATTCAAGTGGCCAAACGCGGAATGCGGAATCAGTGGCTGGATAAACGCCTGGTAAACGCCATTAAAATCCACCTCTTTGGCATCGACCTTTAAAAACTCAAATTCTTTGCTGATCACGTTGATGCGGCTTTGGCTATGCAAGGTGCCCACGCCCTGCAATTCCAGAGTCGCCTGCTCGATATCAGCATAAGGTTGACGGTAAAAGCCACGAATCTCAAACCGCTTATTGCCCTCGGCGAAATAAAACGGTTGCCAGAACAACTCGCCCTGCTGCCATTGAAACACGCCCTGCCAGCGCCAGCCACCGGCTTGTTCGTGCGCAGACAGATTGACCTTGCCAGTGAGTTTGTCTCCCGCATGCAAACCCGATGCATCACTAAACCTGGCCTCGCGCACCGCTAGCTCGAGGTCTACGCCCCTGGCTGCAGGGCCGCTTTTATTCGCGTCTTTCCAGGTTGGCGTCACCAGCACATTGAACGGCACATGCGAACGCACATCATGGTATAAGCCGTCTTCGCAGCGCCAGGGTTGTGTGGCTGCCTGCGCGGGGACCTGGCAATTCAGATGAAACGTACCCCATACTTCATCCTGCAAGGCCTTAACCTCTGCATAAAAAGACAATACAGGCTGGCGAGTTTGTGGCCGAAAATCAAGAAATATCTTAGGCTGGCGTACCTGGTAAGGTTGCATTTGCAACTGGTCAGAGGTCACCAGCAAGGTCGGCCGCGTGCCCATATCCAGCCGAATATTGGGATTATCCAGGCGGACATCGCCGAGTTGCAAACGATCAGCATGCACTTGTACCTGCTGCTGGGCCTGCAGATTGAGGACGGCATGCGGTTTATCGAGCTGAAACAGATCGCTGGAAATACTGTCTGCACTCAGACTAATCTCAGTCATGGCACAAAGTGGCAGAGACCACGCCAGTAGCATCAGCCCCCAGATGCGCATCAGTCTGGAAACACCCCGGTAGACAAATAACGGTCACCGCGGTCACAAACGATACTCACAATCACGGCATTGTTGACTTCTTTCGACAATTGCAGCGCACTGTATAAAGCGCCACCACTGGAAATACCGGCAAAAATACCTTCTTTGTTGGCCAGTTTACGCGTGGTGTCTTCCGCATGTTTCTGGCTGACATAACGTAGTTCATCAATGCGCTTGGCATCAAAAATGGATGGCATGTATTCTTCTGGCCATTTGCGGATACCAGGAATTTGCGCGCCGTCTTCAGGTTGCACGCCAATGATCTGGATGTCCGGGTTTTGCTCCTTGAGATAGCGCGAAGTGCCCATGATGGTGCCCGTTGTGCCCATGCTGGACACAAAATGCGTCACTTTGCCCGCCGTATCGCGCCAGATTTCCGGCCCGGTGCCTTCGTAGTGAGCCAAAGGATTATCCGTGTTGCCAAACTGGTCGAGCACGATGCCTTCACCTTCGGCTTGCAGCTTCAATGCGACATCGCGCGCCAGTTCCATACTGCCGTCCTTAGGCGTCAGCACCAGCTCTGCGCCATAGGCTTTCATGCTTTGACGGCGTTCAATCGACTGATTCTCGGGCATCACCAATACCATTTTATAGCCACGCATGGCAGCGACCATCGCCAGCGCAATGCCGGTATTACCACTCGTCGCCTCGATCAGGGTATCGCCAGGCTTGATCTGGCCGCGTGCTTCTGCACGCAGAATCATGCTGTAAGCAGGCCTGTCCTTGACTGAACCGGCCGGGTTATTCCCTTCCAGCTTGAGCAAAATGGTGTTGCTCGGATTAGGGTTCATGCGTTGCAAAGCGACCAGCGGCGTATTGCCGACAAAGTCATCTAAAGTTTTGTATGGTTTCATAACAGACCGATGTTTGTTGTTTTCCAGACGGAACGGGGCCTGGCGCCCAAAATATTCTGAATTGAATCGATTAAAAGTAATACACGCAGATGCTTAATATATGTAAAATTCCAGTGTCGTTCCTGATTTAGCTGGTGAAGTACTAATTTTACATAAACTGCCTGCATCACAAAAACAATAATTACCAAGGAAACTGGATGTTAAAGAAGTGGATTAGCCAAGCGCTTGCCGTCATGTTGCGTCCGATCAAGTTTTTTCCAGAACTGAGCGAAGCCGATAACGTCCGCTATAAAGTCGTTTTCTTGAATAATGTGTTTGCGTTCTCCGGCATTGTATCGCTGTCCATGGGCATTATCCGCTGGAACCTGCAACCCTTCATCGGCCGTGTCGACCTGGTCTCCGCATTTCTTGCCTTTGGTTTATTGTGGGTGCTTTATCGCTACCAGAAAAATATTGAGTTAATTGCCAGCACGGCCTTATGGCTTTGCTTTATGCAGTTTTTAACCGTATTTTTCATGGGCATGGGCACCACCACCCGCAGTGCACTGCTGTTACTCATATTGGCCGCGGCGTTTTACCTCAAAGGCCGCGTGGCTGGTTACTATATGCTGGCATTATTGCTGATATTGGTGATCAGTAACCATGTCATGGGCATCTTCCCCTCGGAATACAGCAATCTCGACATCCTCAGCCTGTGCCTTTACCTGCTGGCCCAGTTCTTTATCATTCGCAACTACGAGTGCCTGCGTGAATCGCAAACCAGCCATTTAAAAGCACTCAATACCGATCTCGAAGCCTTGGTCAAACAACGCACCGAGCAATTAGCTGCAGCGAACACGGCGTTGGAAGTTGAAAAAGAAAACCTGAAAACGCTTTCCAGCACCGACCATTTAACCGGCCTCAGCAACCGTCATCACTTTGAAACTGTCTTTGCTGAACATACGCCAGCGGTCACGCGCAGGAAAATTTCTGATGCGCTGATTTTGATAGACATCGACCATTTCAAAAAGATCAATGATAGCCACGGTCATGTATTGGGTGATGTGGTCCTCAAATCTGTAGCCAGTTGCATTAAAAAACATAGCCGCATCTCAGACATCACCGTGCGCTGGGGCGGTGACGAACTGATTATTTATGCGCCACGCACAACGCTTAAACAAGCCACACAACTGGCGGAAAAAGTGCGCCATCAAATCAACGCCATGCACCTGGCGGGCATAGGTAACATTACCATCAGCGCTGGGGTTGCTGTGCTGCATCCCGGCGATAACCTATCACAACTATTACAGCGCGCAGACCAGGCATTGTATGAAGCCAAACAAGCTGGCCGTAACAGTGTCTATGCCGCCACGCTAGACTAAGCCCCCACATTTAGGTACCTTGCCACCACTTTGGTCGTTTTCGTATTACTAATCATGCTGAGATGTTCTGCTGTTTTATTTGCCGTTGCTTGCCTGCAATGCCTGTTATTCGCCTCAATGGCCCATGCCGAACAGTGGCAAACCGTGCAAGGCCGAGAAAAATTCCTCACCGTGGCAGTCGATCTCGACTCGCTACAAATTGGCCAGCATGAAGACATGGTTTTTTTCAAACTCCGCGCCGACGATCATGACGACACGATTGCGACCAGATATGTGCAAGCCTCTTGCAGTGAGTTCTCGCTGGAAGTAGAACGCGAAACCGTGTTTCATAAATCCAGCCAAAGCTCAGAAAGTATGGACTGGAAAAATAACAATGCCCTCAAAAGCAGCCCGGCATTTGCCCAGGCACGTTTGTCTTTCTGGGGCGTGACGCAGGCCTATGGACAAGCCATCTCACTGACCTGTCGCCGCGTGGGCAACCGCGCGCCTGAACGATTGCACATCCTGCAAGCCGAGAACTGCGCGCCAAGCAATCCTTTACGCAAAGTCGCCTGTGCCAATTACGCCAGTTGGCGCGCCAATTACAAACTCTATTTCTCGCGCTCGCATGACGTCATTCATAATTGTGGCATTTCAGAAGACCGCATGACCAAGCAAGCTGCCTGGCTGCTGAAGAGCGTGATGCGTTGCCAAAGCGAAAGCTGCGGTAATGAGATTCTCGAAGACTGGATCCACAAGCGCGGGCAAGACATTGCCAATGTGATTCATATGCAAAAAGCAGACAGTGCCTGGCACGCCACCTCACAACCTGCCCCACTCTGCCAGTCACTCAACCAGGCCGACCAGGCGATTGCCAGTATGCAAACCGAAGAGATTTACGCTAAAGCCAAATACCTGGGCTGTTTAAAACGCGAAACGGCCAAGCTACGCGCGGCCAACACGCCACCTGAAACGCTATCACAACAAGCCGAGCAATTATGTGATGCGCCGTTTAAAGAATGGCATGAGGCGATTTCTAAGCAATCAGCCATGTCAGACGTCACCAATAGATAACCCCTTTAACGCTCCGCTCAACCATCATGGCATACACCCTAGAAAACAGATTAGTGATAGGCGTCGCATCGAGTGCGATGTTTGATTTGTCAGACTCTGACGAAATCTTTAAACGAGACGGTGAAGCGCTTTATCGTAAGTTTCAAGAGAACAACCTTCACAACCCGCTGCCCAAAGGCATTGCATTTTCATTTATCAAACGGCTGCTCTCCCTCAATGATCTAAGCCACCACCCAGATGACCCGTTGGTTGAAGTGATATTGCTATCAAAAAATGACCCTGATACAGGCCTTCGGGTCATGAAGTCTATAGAGCATTACAATATCGGCATGACGAGAGCCATCTTCATGCAAGGCCAAGCGCCGTACAAATTCATTCCTGCGCTCAACATATCGCTCTTTCTCTCGGGAAACAAAGAGGATGTTGATTCTGCCATTCGCCTGAACATGCCTGCTGGCCATGTCATGAACTCAGCAATGATTGATGACGAAGAGGATGCTGCATTACGCATTGCCTTCGACTTTGATGGTGTATTGGTAGACGATGAGTCTGAAACCGTTTTTCAGGCCAGAAAAGACGTGAATGAATTCAAAGCGCACGAAGCAATGAATGTCATGCAGCCTCATAACCCCGGCCCATTACAGCAATTGCTTGTGCGTGTTTCCGCCATTCAATCCGCCGAGGAGGAAAAGAAAAAACTGGATCCTTCTTACAAAAACCGCTTGAGAGTTTCGATTGTGACAGCGCGGGATGCGCCAGCACATGAACGCGCCATGAACACACTAAAAAGTTGGGGTGTGATGGCGAATGACGCGTTCTTTCTGGGTGGCATTGAAAAAAGCAAAGTCCTGGCGGTATTAAGACCGCACATTTTCTTCGATGATCAGTCCGGGCATTTAAAAACAGCCTCTGAAGTGGTGCCTTCAGTACACATTCCTTTTGGCGTGACTAATCAAAAAGCAACCTAAACAGGCTGCTTAAATATTAAGCTCGCGCGCGGAACAGAAATACCGCATAGGCACCAAACAATACAAAGCTGATCAAGCCCAGTTGCGGCAAGGTCAGGCCGAGAAATGTCCAGTCGATTGCGGCACAATCGCCTGTGCCACGGAACACCAGCGTCAGGGCTTTTTTGAGCGGAAAATTTTCAAACATATAATCAAAGCCGACACCGCAGTCAGCAATAATGTCGTCCTTATGCGCTTGCAGCCACCAGTGACGAATGGCAACGCCGACACCGCCAAGCGCGGTGAGTACTTCTACCAGCGTCAGCCCGGCATGAGCCCAGGATTTGGAAGAAATAAAGGCATGTAGCAGAAACAATATCCCCAGGCTCATGAAGATAATGCGCTGGGAGATACATAGCGGACAAGGCTCCAACTGGTTTTGCACCTGTATAAACAAAGCCAGTGCCACAATGCCGAAACCAGCCAAAAAACCGAGCACATAGCCACCACGACCTTTAAACCACTGACACATTGCAAACTCCTGCGCGTTGAATAAAGCTGAAATTGTAATAGATAACGCGCTTATGATGCTGGCAGTGTGCACATCGTTCCCTCTTTATTAACAGTGGGACGTGTTTTATCAGAAATCAGGAGGTCGCCTGTGCACTTTCAAGCTGATGCATAGCCGATTTCTGTTTGACTTCGTGATGTTTCTTTTTGTAATAGCGGGCAATACGCTTCACATAGTCCCGCGTTTCGGGATACGGTGGAATACCCTGATGTCGCTGCACTGCGTTTTCACCGGCGTTGTAAGCGGCTGCGACCAGCTCGACATCGCCTTTAAAATAAGTGATCAGCCAGTGCAAATAAGATAATCCACCCTTGATGTTTTGCTCGGGATCATAGGCATCCTTCACATGAAACCTGGCTTGCGTATCTGGCAATAACTGCATCAGGCCCTGCGCCTTTTTACGCGAAGTGGCTTTCGGGTTAAAACCCGACTCTACTGCGATCACCGCCATGGCAAAGTCGATATCCACGCCATAGCTTGGCGCATGCTTTTTCACCAGCTGATAAATCGGGCCACGCTTGCGGAACAACACTTCCGCCGCAGAATTACCTTGTTTCAGCATACAGGCAGGCAATACAGCCAATTCAGCATTACCGGCCTCGTTATCCAGCCACTCCCTGGCATCACGGTGCCCTTGTATCGCCGCCAGACTGAAAAAGCGCGCAGCAACATCATGATTCGCTGTCACGCCTTTACCCGTGCTATAAAACCAGCCCATGGCAAATAGCGCATCGGGGTCACGCGACTCCGCTGCCAGCGCACAATAATGCGCATGTGCTTGCTCATAACTGCTCAGGCCAAGGGCATTTTTAGTCCCCGCCGCCAGGCTCACCTGCAACTTAATAAATTGTTTATAGGCTTCATTTTTGATGGCAGACTGCTCACGGCTATAGCCAGGGGCTGGCGCGCCACTCTCAGGGAGACTCGTCGTTTCTGGCGATGATCGCATTTCACTCGACGGCTGGGTTTCACCTGAAGATGGCTCAAGCAGCTCATCAGCCTCAGCGGCATGAGGTAACAGTGCCGCGCACACAAACGCTACACACATGGTCATCCATAAGCTTGCGCGGTGCATAGCAGTGTGAGGGATGTTCAATTGCATTCGGATAAAAATATCTCTAGGCCTTATTTATTTAATGACTCGTTTATTGGCATAAAGTGCCAAGTCTTGCGTTAAAACGGCGCAAAAACCGTGCGAAAGACATAGCCAAACAACAATCTGCTGTTGGATAATGCGGGGCTATGACCAACTTGTTATCGACGCCTTTTAAACAAATCTTGAATGTCAGCGACTTGACGCGGCTGACGAAAGAGCTGCTGGAAACCAGCTTTCCGCTATTCTGGATCAGCGGCGAAATCTCCAATTTCACGCGCGCAGCCAGTGGCCACTGGTATTTCTCGCTGAAGGATGATCGCGCCCAGGTGCGCTGCGTGATGTTTAAAGGCCGTAACAGCCTGGTTGGCAGTATGCCGCGCGAAGGTGACCTGATAGAGGCGCGCGCAACAGTCACCCTGTATGAAGCCCGTGGTGATTTTCAACTGACAATTGAGTTTATGCAGCCAGCAGGCATGGGCAGGCTGTATGAAGCGTTTGAGCAATTAAAACAACGCTTGCAAGCCGAAGGCCTGTTTGACCTGTCGCGCAAAAAAGCCATTCCTACTAATCCGCAACGCATAGGCGTGGTGACTTCACCCGACGCAGCAGCCTTGCGTGATGTGCTCACCGCCATCCGCAGGCGTTACCCAGGCATGGGGGTAATCATTTACCCGACACCGGTACAGGGCAAAGGCTCGGCAGAGCTGATTGCACAAGCGATTCAACTGGCCGACCAGCGCCAGGAGGTCGATACTTTATTGGTTTGCCGCGGTGGCGGCAGCATTGAAGATTTATGGTCATTTAACGAAGAGATCGTGGCGCGGGCGCTGGCGGCCTGCCGCTTGCCCACCATCAGCGGTGTGGGCCATGAAACTGACTTTACCATTGCCGACTTTGTGGCAGACCTGCGCGCAGCCACACCGACGGCCGCGGCCGAACTGGCTTGCCCGGATCAATCACAATTACGCCAGCAAGTAGCGCAATCACAACAACGCCTGATACGTGCCATGCAATCATTGTTGCGTCAACAATCACAAACACTGGACTATTTGTCGCGCCGCCTGATTTCCCCTGCACAGCAACTGCAGCAGCAGAAACAATCATTGCAACAATGGCAACATCGCTTAAAACTGGGCATGCAACAATATTTACAAGCACGTCAGCGCAGGCTGGAATATTTGGCCACCAGCTTGCAACAACTTAACCCGCATCAGGTGCTGGCACGTGGCTACGCCATTGTGCAAAAACAAGATGGCATCGCCGTGACAGACACCAGCCAGCTCACCATAGGCGAACGCCTGCAATTAACACTGCATCATGGTCAGGCACAAGTCATGGTTGAAAAAAGTGGTGACTGAAAAAACAAGGCTTCTGACCAGCAGGCTTTTCATGCAATCGTCCACAAAGGCACCCACTGACAAATTAAAGGCACTTACTGACAGATTATTTGTGTCAAAGTCATTGGTGAAGTTTTAGAATTAACCGATAATCATTGCTTGTCTTCAGCTGTTCACACAATGGACCATACAAAAAATCAGCAAACGGCGCTCCACACCATGGCACTCGCCGCGCTAGGCGTCGTTTTCGGGGATATTGGCACCAGCCCCCTTTACACCATGAAAGAAGTCTTTGCAGTTGGCCATCACCCACTGTTACTGACACAAGATAATGTATACGGCATCTTGTCATTGATCACCTGGGCACTCTTGCTGATCGTTTCTTTCAAGTATGTTGCGTTTATTATGCGGGCAGATAACCGCGGCGAAGGCGGCATCATGGCCTTGCTGTCACTGGCCAGCCGTTATGCCGGTGGCGAGCCTGAACAGCGAAAGCGCATCATGATGCTGGGCATTGTCGGTGCCTGCATGTTTTACGCGGATGGCATGATTACCCCAGCCATCTCGGTACTATCTGCTGTTGAAGGGCTGGAAGTCGCCGCACCACAGCTAGATAACTGGATTGTGCCAATTACACTATGCGTGCTGTTTGTACTGTTTTGGGCACAAAGCAAAGGCACCGCCGTCGTCGGTGCTTTTTTCGGCCCAGTGATGCTGACCTGGTTTGCCGTGCTGGGTATTCTCGGCGTCATCAATATCAACCACCATCCAGAAATCCTCAAAGCCCTGAGCCCCGCCTACGCTTTCCTGTTTTTTTATACCCAACCGAAAATTGCCTTTATTGCGCTAGGCGCAGTGGTACTGGCCGTGACAGGTGCCGAAGCACTGTACGCCGACATGGGTCACTTTGGCCGCAAGCCCATTCGGCTGGCCTGGTTCCTGTTTGTACTACCTGCCCTGATCTGTAACTACTTTGGGCAAGGCGCACTGATTCTGGCAGAACCAGAGTCGATCCAAAACCCGTTTTATCACCTGGCACCAGACTGGGCATTGTTCCCGCTGATCATCCTGGCCACATTGGCAACAGTGATTGCCTCACAGGCCGTGATTACCGGCGCGTTTTCAGTGTCACGCCAGGCGCTGCAACTCGGCTTTATTCCGCGCATGCACGTCGCGCATACCTCAGAAAAAACCGAGGGCCAGGTGTATATGCCGCGCGTTAACTGGGGCCTGATGGTGGCTGTGATGGGCCTGGTGATTATTTTTGGCAGTTCTGGCGATTTAGCCGCCGCTTACGGCATTGCAGTGACAGGTGACATGGTGATCACCACCTTGCTAGCAGCCGTGGTTTTTCACCACCTGTGGGGCTGGAGCAAACTGAAAACAGCCTGCCTGATCACCCTGTTCCTGGTCATTGACTTGTCCTTCTTTGCCGCCAATATCCTCAAGATTCCGGATGGTGGCTGGGTACCACTACTGATTGGCCTGATTATTTTCACCCTGATGCGCACCTGGAAAACTGGCCGCAGATTGTTGTATGGCATCCTCAAATCAGAGTCTATGGAACTGATTCCCTTTATTCAGGCCATTGGTGCGCACCCACCAGCACGCGTTAATGGCGCGGGGGTATTCATGACGCCTAACCCGGACGGCGTACCGCATGCCTTGCTGCATAACCTCAAGCATAACAAGGTGCTGCATGAAACCATGGTCATACTGACGGTGCGTTTTGAAGACTACCCTTATACCAGCCAGGAAGAGCGCGTTGCCGTCGAAGCGTTACCGTACGGCTTTTATCGTGTCACGCTGCGCTACGGCTATATGGACGAACCTGACTTACCTAGAGACCTGGTACTCACCGAGCCATTAGGATTGACGCTGGATACCATGGACACTTCGTTCTTTGTCGGTAAGGAAAGCCTGATTGCCTCAGACAAACCGGGCATGGCGTTCTGGCGCAAAAAGATTTTTATTGGTTTGTTCCGTACCGCGGAAACCATCACCAACCAATTTAAATTACCGCCTAACCGCGTGGTTGAACTGGGCTCACAAGTTAAAATCTAAATTCAAAAGATTGCAAACTAAAGTTAACAATCCGGGCGTAAAATACGCTTTTTAGCTTGCTAGGTGATGTTGCGACCGATTGGTGTCAACGGATCATGCAAGCCATACGATAAAGCATGATTGCAACGAGTGAGGGAACATATGTTTAACTTAAAAACCATTTCAGTCGCCGTGATGTGTGCATTGCTCACCGCGTGCGCCAGCACCACCAACAACAGCGTCTCTGGCGTACAACGCAGCCAGTTATTGCTATTACCTTCTGCCACCGTGGACAAAATGTCTGCGCAGTCCTACACCCAAACGCTGCAAGAGGCGCAAAAGAAAAGTACGCTGAATGCAGATAAACCATTATTGAATCGCGTGACGACGATTTCTCACCGCCTGATTGCCCAGGTCGGCGTATTCAGACCGGATGCTGCCAAGTGGAAATGGGAGGTCAATGTCGAAAAGAATGACCAGCTCAACGCCTATTGCATGCCAGGTGGCAAAATCATGGTGTTTTCCGGCCTGGCCGAGAAGCTGAATGCCACAGATGATGAACTAGCCGCAGTGATTGGCCACGAAATTGCCCATGCGTTGCGCGAACATGGCCGTGAACGCATGTCACAAGCGTATGTACAACAATTTGGCCTGCAGGCACTCGCCTCCTTTGTCGGTGGTACGGCTGGCAGCATGGCCGCGCAGGGCGCAGGCATGGGCAGCCAGTTGCTATTCTCACTGCCTAACGGCCGCGAACAGGAACGTGAAGCTGACCGCATGGGGCTGGAGCTGGCTGCACGCGCTGGTTACAACCCGGAGGCAGCGGTGAGCTTATGGAAAAAAATGATGGCAGCCAACAAAGAAGCACCGCCTGAATTTCTCAGCACCCACCCTTCCAGCGAAAACCGCATCAAAGACCTGCAAGCGTTAGCGCCTAAAGTCATGCCGCTCTATCTCGCTGCCAAAAATAAATAAATTCTTGCTGGCAGGGGCTGCCTGACATCTGCGGCCCCTGACCCGTCAAAATTAGGTTAAAATTTCGGGTTTACTGTTATTCAACCGAACTATTTAATCGAACAAGAGAACATCATGGATCCACGTCAAAGCATTATTGAAGCGGCTTTTGAAGACCGCGCCAACATCAACCCGGCCAATGCACCAGCCGATATCAAAGCCACCGTGGCTTCTGTGCTGGATGACCTGGATGCAGGCAAATTGCGTGTAGCGACCCGCATTGGCGATACCCAGCAATGGGAAACCCATCAGTGGATCAAAAAAGCCGTTTTATTGTCTTTCCGCCTGAAAGACAACTATCTGATGGATGACGGCGTGACACGCTACTTTGACAAAGTAGATCCAAAGTTTGCCAACTACACTGAAGAAGACTTCAAGGCAGGCGGTTTCCGCGTGGTGCCTAATGCCATCGTGCGTAAAGGCTCATTCATCGCCAAGAATGCAGTATTGATGCCTTCTTACGTCAACATCGGTGCTTATGTCGGTGAAGGCACCATGGTCGACACCTGGGCGACTGTCGGTTCCTGCGCGCAAATTGGTAAAAACGTACACTTGTCCGGCGGCGTTGGCATTGGTGGCGTACTGGAACCAGTACAAGCGGGCCCAACCATTATTGGTGATAACTGCTTTGTCGGTGCCCGTTCAGAAGTGGTTGAAGGTGTGGTGGTTGAAGATAACTGCGTGATCTCCATGGGCGTATATATTGGTCAATCAACCAAAATTTATGACCGCGAAACTGGTGAAATCCACTTTGGCCGCGTTCCAGCAGGTTCAGTGGTCGTGTCTGGCAACCTGCCATCCAGCGATGGCAAATATAGCTTGTACTGCGCAGTGATCGTGAAAAAAGTCGATGCCAAAACCTTGGGTAAAGTAGGCATCAACGAATTATTACGCGGCATTTAAAGGCTTAAACGCCAGGCGTATTGGGAATCACGCCTTAAAAGGATTCCGTCCCTCAAGTTATGTAGAGGACGGGGCGATATTAAGAGTGATTCTCACCTGACGATATTCGATATAGGGTTGTCGATCATCGTTTTATGTTATTCGGAGTGTTAAAGGACGGAGAGTCAGCAGGCAAGAAACAAAACGCAGTAGAGTCACACCACTAACAATCACAATGACCGTGCAACTTTTATGATCCCAACTCACATGCTTATTTTGCTGCTCTTCACATCCAGTGTCATTGGATGTTTTTTTGCATTTAAGCTCGTAGACAATCTGCGTATCGCCGCGGCAAAAGATCATGATGCCTTGCTCAAAAAATACGCTGCACTCACCGCTGCTGGCATTTTCCTGCTGCATGCCGGTTACCAACTCGCAGCAGATAACTTTCCCAAAATCACTCAACATCCGGTCGATTTCATTGGCAGCCTGCTGTGCGCTTACCTGCTGTCACTGTCTTTACTCAAAACCGTTAACAAAAAGAAATTGCCGCTGCGCGATTTGCTGTATGCCTCCTTGGCGGCAGGCGTCAGCGGCTATTTACTATCTTACTTCTTTCAGATCAGTGCTGGTGCCATCAATATCCGCATTGACACCTGGACCGCATTATTCGCGCTATTTCTCGCCTGCCTGACCTCGGCACTGGCGATTGTGACTATCCTCTGGCTGAAAGGTTACGAAGGCAAAGCGCTGCATCGCCTGAAATGGATGTTTTCGGTCGAAATTGCGCTGGGCTTCCTCGCCTCGCACACTGCCATTAACCTGAGCATCGTGCATAACAATATGCTACTCAGCCAGCCAACTGACCAGACAGGCAACTACCTCATGCTGTTACTGGTGCTGGTACCGGTGCTGCTATTTATCACCTCGTTTATCCTGGTGATTTTCTATGAGCGCAATGTCGATATCACACAAAGCAAACTGACATTCCGCAATACGCAGACTGTGAACAAAAAGTTTCTGGCCTACGACCCGCTCACACACCTGCCTAACCGCGATGCCTTGAACCAGCATCTGATCATCAGCGCCAAACGCTGTGACCGCAATGGCGAGTCGCTGGCATTAGCGTATATCGACCTCGACCATTTCAAACCGGTCAACGACCAGTTTGGCCACCACATCGGCGACCTGTTGCTGATTGAAGTTTCCAAACGCATCAGCAATGCCATCCGCAATTGTGACTATGTCGCACGCGCCGGCGGCGATGAGTTTATTGCTGTACTCAGCGAAATCGAGAACCACCAAAGCGTGGTCACCGTAACACAACGTATCGTGGATGCCTTGCGTGAGATTTTCATTATCGAAGACCACGTCATCGAAATCTCCTGCTCCATTGGCGTTTCCATGTATCCGCAGGATGGCAATCTGCAAAAACTCAAATTAAATGCTGACGCAGCAATGTATAAAGCCAAGGAAAACGGCAAAAACCAGTATCGTTTCTTTGATGCTGAAATTGAGCAAGCATCAGATGAAATGCAGCAAACGCGCGTGGAGCTCAAACAAGCCATTACGCACCAAGAGTTCAGGTTGCTATTTCAACCAAAAGTCGATGCTCTGACGCGTATCGTGCATGGTGCAGAAGCCCTCTTGCGCTGGCAACACCCAACACGCGGCCTGCTCTCGCCTAACAATTTCATCGAAGCGGCCGAGCGCTTTGGCATGATTGAAGAAATCAATGCCTGGGTGATTTCGCAAGCCTGTAGCACCATCAAACAGGCACGTGAACGTGGCATAGACTTGAGTATTTCGGTCAATATGTCCAACCAGCAATTCCGCAATAAACAACTCAGCTCACTCATACAGTCGATTCTTGAGCAACATGAAGTCGAAGCACGCAATCTGATCCTGGAAGTCTCAGAAACCAATGCCATCCATCACCAGGCGCAATTCCAGGAAACCTTGCGCCACTTTAAGCAGCAAGGCCTCAAAATCTCGCTGGATGACTTTGGCCTGCACCCCTTCAGCCTCACGCATCTGCAAGACCTCGAAATCAGCGAAGTCAAACTCGACCGCACCCTGACCAAAGGGGTAGCAGCCTCCAATACGGCACTGCTAATTGTAGAAGCCATTGTTAAACTGGCGCACGCGTTGGACTTGAATGTTGTGGCAGAAGGCGTGGAAGACGAAGACCAGCGCAAAGCCCTGGTCAGCATCGGTTGCGACCAAATGCAAGGCTTCCTGTTCTCCAAGCCAGTTGAGCAAAAATTCCTGTTTGACGTCTTCAGTGAACTACAGTTGAAGTCGACCACGCAAAGCCTGTTTTAAAGCAAGCGCTGTTGCAACAATAAATTGCAACGCCCGCACTTCTGGCTGGTAAAATAAGCTTTTTACCTGATTATCCGCCATGAAACTATACGGCATCCCTAATTGCAATACCGTCAAAAAAGCCCGCGACTGGCTGGAGCAACATGCCGTTGCTTATGAATTCCATGACTTTAAAAAACTCGGGCTGGACAATGCCACCGCGCAATCCTGGTTGCAACAGCAACCATGGGAAAAACTGGTGAATCGTAGCGGCATGACCTGGCGCAACCTGACTGAAGCCGAAAAAAATGCGGTTGTGGATGCTGCTTCTGCGCAGGTTTTAATGCAAGAAAAAACCTCGGTGATCAAGCGCCCTATCGTCGTTAACAACGACAAAATCGTCGCCCTCGGCTTTAATGAAGCCGATTATGCCCAACTGTTTGCCAAAGAATAAGCCTATGTCAAAAACACTGGATCTTGCCATTGACCTCCTGAAACGCCGTTCGCTGACGCCGGAAGATGCGGACTGCCAGGAAACCATGATTGCCCGTTTGGAACCGCTGGGATTCAAGATTGAGCGTATGCGCTTTGGCCAGGTAGATAACTTTTATGCGCGCCGCGGCACGACCGGCCCATTGATCGTATTCGCCGGACATACCGACGTCGTACCAACCGGCCCGCTGGATCAATGGCACACGCCACCGTTCGAACCAACCATTAAAGATGGCATGCTGTATGCCCGTGGCGCAGCTGATATGAAAACATCTCTGGCAGCCTTTATTACCAGCATTGAAGAGTTTGTGGCAGCACACCCAGACCACCCAGGCTCGATTGGCCTGCTGATTACGTCAGATGAAGAAGGCATTGCCATTGAAGGCACGGTGAAGGTGGTTGAAGCGCTGCAAGCGCGTGGTGAAACCTTTGACTACTGCATCGTCGGCGAGCCGACCAGCAACAAAGTGGTCGGTGACATGATCAAGAATGGCCGCCGTGGCTCATTGTCTGGCAAACTCACGGTCAAAGGTATCCAGGGCCATATTGCCTACCCGCACCTGGTCAAAAACCCGATTCATTTGGCCGCTCCAGCAATCAAAGACATGGTGGAAACCGTGTGGGATAGCGGTAACGAATACTTTCCGCCAACCTCGTGGCAAATCTCCAATATGAATGGCGGCACCGGTGCAACGAATGTCGTGCCAGGCGAGGTCGAAATCCTGTTTAACTTCCGCTATTGCCCCGAGGTCGATGGCCAGGGCAGCTCTGAACAAAGTCTGCGTTCGCGTGTACATGCCATTTTGGATAGCCACGGCTTTGATTACGCGCTGGAATGGGAACACAACCAGTCCTACATCACACCACGCGGCCAGCTGGTAGCCGCCATCAGCCAGGCTATTACGCAAAGCTATGGCGTCACCCCTGAACTATCCACCACAGGCGGCACCTCCGACGGCCGCTTTATTGCCGATATTTGCAAAGAAGTGATCGAATTCGGCCCGCTCAACGCGACCATCCATAAACTGAATGAATGTGTCGCGGTGGCAGATATTGAACCGCTGAAAGAAACCTATAAGCGCACCATGGAACTTTTACTACTAAAATAATATGACAAGCAATTTACACACTATCCGCGACTGGCTGCGTTATGCCGTCAGCCGTTTTGAAAACTCTGATATTTTTTATGGCCATGGCACCGACAACAGCTACGATGAAGCTGTCTGGCTGGTCATGAGTGCGCTGCATTTGCCGCATGATACGCTGGATAATTTTCTCGATGCACGTTTAACCACAGAAGAGAGCCAGCACTTGGCAAGCCTGATCGAAAAACGCGTCACCGAGCATACGCCAACGGCCTACCTGGTGAATGAAGCCTGGTTACGCGGCTATAAATTCTACGTCGACGAGCGCGTAATTGTGCCACGCTCATTTATTGCAGAACTGCTGGAAGATGGCCTGCAACCTTGGGTAGAGTTTCCGGAAATGGTGGAATCGGCAGCTGACATTTGCACGGGCTCCGGCTGTCTGGGTGTATTGCTGGCAGAGACCTTCCCTAACGCGCATATTGATGTGGTAGATATTTCGCCAGATGCGATAGATGTCAGCAATATCAATATCAAGCGCTACGGATTGGAGCACCAGGTGCAAGCGGTGCAATCTGATATGTTTACCGCGCTCAAAGGCCGTAAATACGATGTCATCATCAGTAACCCACCTTATGTCGATGCGCCCAGCATGGCAGAATTACCTGCGGAATACCGTCAGGAACCGCAGCTGGCTCTGGGCAGCGGCATTGCCGGGCTGGATCATACGCACACCTTATTAACGCAAGCGGCTGACTATTTAAATGATGGCGGCGTACTCGTGGTAGAGATTGGTCACAATCGCGACGCTTTGCACGACGCTTATCCGGACTTGCCATTCACCTGGCTGGATACCAGCGCAGGCGACCAGTTTGTATTTATGCTGACGAAAGAGGACCTGGTCGAAGCAGGTTTGCACATCGAATAAACGGAGTAGCCTCTGTTAACCACAAAAAAAAGCACTTCAAAAGAAGTGCTTTTTTTATAACTCGAAACAGCTTAACCACGTCCGCGATCACTGCGTTTCTTCGCGCCCGTATTCAGGCGCGCATTCTGGCGTGATGCCTGTAGCAGATCTGACTCCTGACGAATGCGGCGGTTGGCCGTTGGTGCGCGTGCCGGGCGCTGCTCAGGCGTGGCAGGTGCATTCGCGGTTTCCAGCAAGCTGCGGCGCTGTTTACGCACTTTGGGCACAAACACGCGTGTGGCACGGTCTTTTTCGTGTGGACTCAATTGCTTGAGCGGTTTACGTGGCACAGGTAACCCTGCCCACTCCAGCAAAGCGACTACCTGTTTTTGCTCCAGTTTAAGCATGGTGCCACGTTTGAGGCGTGGCGGCAGTGCCACCGGGCCAAAACGTACACGCATCAAGCGGCTGACCGGCAAGTGATAGGCCTCGAATAAACGACGCACCTCGCGGTTACGGCCTTCTTTAATCACTACCTGATACCACTTATTGGCGCCTTCGCCACCACTGGCATAAATGCTCTCAAAATTGGCTGGGCCATCTTCAAGCTCAATGCCTTGTGTCAGTTGAGCCATCTGATCCTGGTTAAGTTCGCCCAGAATACGCACCGCATACTCCCGCTCCACTTCGTAGCGTGGGTGCATGAAACGGTTTGCCAGCTCGCCAGAGTTGGTAAATATCAGCAAACCACTGGTGTTCATATCCAGGCGGCCAATGGCAATCCATTTACCTTGTTTGATGCGCGGCAACTTATCGAATACGGTGGCACGGCCTTCGGGGTCATCCTGGCTCACCAGTTCGCCTTCCGGCTTGTGGTAAAGCAATACCTGCGGCAGTTCAGCCTCAAACGGTAAATGCAGAATGCGGCTATCCAGACGGACGATGTCATGCTCATCCACCACCGCACCGACTTGCGCCACCTGGCCATTAATCGTGATACGGCCACTTTCAATCAGTGTTTCCATATCGCGGCGTGAGCCAAAGCCCGCCAGTGCCAGTAACTTGTGTAAACGCTGGCCGGAACGCGATGCGGATGGCACCTCATCGCCAACCGTCTCTACCGGGGCGGCTGGGGGCGCTTTAGGGGGACGTGTCGCAGAAGTGGCTTTAGGGGATTTAAATGGGCGAGCCATGCTTAACCTCTTGAATGAAGGCTGTATTTTACCGTATTTAGGGCATTCACTCTAAGGCTAAATGCAATTAGCAGCCAGAGGCCTCACAGAGGCCCACTTTAAGCGGTCACGGCGTGTACGACTTGCAACTGCAAATTGCGCGCACCATTAAACTCATTCACTTGTAAGGCATAGGCAATCTCTACCTGCTCAGGCAAAAACTCGGCATGCTGAAAATAAATCGCATCGAACTGCTGATGCTGTTTTTGCAGGCGTAATTTCAAGTGTTTCTCGCCCAGCACCTTTTGCTGCAGCACCTGAAAAGTGTCATAGAACACGGGTTGCGGAAAGCCCTGGCCCCACACTTGATCTGCGATCGCTTCTGCGGTTTGCATGGTCATCTCTTGCGCGGCCAATGCACCGTCTGTTTCCAGTACTTCCTGCAAGATTTCAGCATCGATCAGGCTTTGCACCACGTGCTCAAATGTTTGCTGAAACCGGGAAAAATCATCGGCACGTATGCTGAGGCCTGCAGCCATCGCATGACCACCAAACTTGATAATCAGGTCAGGCTGCTGCTTGGTGACCAGATCCAGGGCATCACGCAAATGCAGACCAGCGATGGAGCGGCCAGAACCCTTGATGAAGCCATCACCCGCATCAGCAAACGCAATCACCGGCCGATGGAACCGCTCTTTAATGCGCGAGGCAAGAATGCCGATAACCCCCTGGTGCCAATCCGGCTGGAACACGCTAATCGTATATTGATCATCACGAAAATCCTGCGTCAAATCTGCCATCGCATCCCATTGCATCTCGGCTTCAATCTGCTTGCGCTCGGCATTCAACACGTGCAATTGCTGCGCATATTGCATCGCCTCCTGCGGTGTTTCTGCCAGCAGACAACGAATGCCGATAGTCATGTCATCCAGCCTGCCTGCGGCATTGAGGCGTGGCCCGACATAAAAACCCAGATCCTGTGCATTCACTTGCGAAGCATCACGCCCGGCCAATTTTAAAATGGCCAGGATGCCTGGGCTAGCCTGGCCCTGCCGGATACGTTTGAGCCCTTGCCTGACCAGAATGCGGTTATTGGCATCCAGTTTCACCAGATCGGCCACCGTGCCTAAAGCCACCAGGTCGAGCAGGCTGCCCAGATGGACGCCATCATCGCTTAATTGACCACGTTGCTTGAGCTCGGCACGCAACGCAATCAGCACATAAAACATCACCCCTACGCCAGCCAGGTGTTTACTCGGGAAATCACAGCCGCGCTGGTTAGGGTTAACGATACAATCTGCAGCCGGCGTTTGCTCGGCAGGCAAATGGTGATCGGTAATCAGCACCTGCAAACCAAGTGCTTTCGCCGCAGCCACGCCATCAATGCTGGCAATGCCGTTATCCACCGTGAGAATCACATCTGGCTGCTGTTTAACCGCCAAGGCAACAATTTCAGGTGTGAGGCCATACCCATATTCAAAGCGGTTAGGCACCAGAAAGTCGACCTCGGCACCCATCATCCGCAACCCACGCATGGCGACACTGGTGGCTGTGGCGCCATCGGCATCATAATCGCCAATGATTAAAATACGTTTTTTCTGCGCAATGGCATCTGCCAATTGTTTCGCCATGTCAGCCGCGCCCGTCAAGGCGTCCGGCTTGAGCAAATGCGGCATTTCCTGCAACGACCAATCCTCAGCAGTGACCGACCTTGCGGCCAGGAGCCTGGCTAACAAGGGTGGCAAGCCTTGCGTTTGCAGGGCTGCAAAGGTGGTGTCGGAATAAGCGCGTTGCTGAATTTTCATCTTGTGTTCATCATGGGTCATTAACAACTATCCGCAACAACTATCCGCTAGTGGCTTCTCATCAGCGTTGCTTCAAGTTGTTGCAATAAAGTTTCGAGGTCAGGTGATTTTCGCCAAAACTGCCAGCGTAATTGTTTTTTATAATGCACTTCAACGCTGCGCTCGGCAAACGGCAACACCAGTTTCAATGCTGAAATACGACCAGCCTGTAAGGCGTTTGATAAAGCGGGCCAATCACACGTTTGCCATGTGTCTGCAATCCATAGCGCTTGCTGCATGTGTTCATCAGCCAGCATCGCTGCCATGGATAATGACCGCATGGCCGGCAATGTGCTGGCTTGCAGCCCGTCGAATACGTCACCCTGTCCCGCAACCGCATCCCACTCATGTTGCCAGGCGGGGATATCGCCGACGCTGGCAAACCATAAACTGTTTAATTCAGTTGGCCAGTCAGCAGCCTCAGCAGAATGCGCTGCCTGATGCAGCAGCATTTGTATTTCATTGCTCCATTGCCTGATCACCGCCGCATCCGGCCCTTGTGGTTGCCATTGAAAAGCCTGCTGATACAAACAATCCTGCGGCCATTTGCACTGTGCCTGCATGTCGCGCACAGGCTGCACCCACCAGAATCGGCGACTGCTATCCTGCTGCATCACAAAATCATCAGCAAAATGTGTTTGCAAACGCTCAGTCAATGCGGCGTAGACGGCTTCTGCCAAAGGCACCACCGCCTGCAAACTAAATGTATCCCGCCGCATCCCTAGATGCACCGGTAACAAGCAAAATGACGGGCGAGCTGGCCACATCTGCCGGGCTGACAGCACGGCCGACACAGGCATATCAGACGGACTATCTTCACGCACGGCGAGTACATCGAACAATGCGCGCAGTGGCGGCAACGGGCTGACTTTCCATTGTGCTTTTAGCAACATCGGGCATTGCGCAATCACGGATTGAATCATCTCAACCGGCTGGGCAGCGGCATCAGACAGGTAATCTGTGATATAAATTTGCTGTATCATGCGAAAACAAATACACTAGGTTGATGATAAAAAAACTTAACAATTTGACGCATTTAAGCTACAAGCCAAGAAAATTGTTACTGCTATAATCATTGCGACTTATACACGAAATCTGGGGGGATGTCATGAATCGAAATCTATGGCAATGCTGCCAGCCTGTGTATATGCCTGCTGATTCAATTTAAACAGACTCCCTGGAATCCATGCCTTTCTTCCAAAACTTAAGTATCCAGTCCAGATTACTGTTATTCGTCATCGGACCGGTATTCGCGTTATCCTGTATTTTATTGTTGTTTGATTTCAAGGAACAACTGCAACGGGAAGAAGACAAGCTTAGCCAGCACGCCCTGACCACCGCAAAATTTCTGTCTGCGGTGATACATAATCAAACTGAATTGCATAGCAAAGACTATATCGGCCGGTTGCTCAAAGCCAGCCAACTTAACCGGGAACCCTATTTATCCCTGATTATTTCCGATGCGGATAATCAGGCCATCGCCAATCTTGGCACCTCTTTCAACATTAGCGAAACCTTGCCGCAACAAGACACCATCGTCATGCAACAAAACACGCATGACATCACCATGGTGAAAGTATTTTCAACTGAATCCACGCACCGCTTGCTGGGATATGTGTTTGTCGCCATCGACAAAGGCTCGCTGATCGAAGATCACCGCCAGGCGTTTATCAAAAATGTCGGCTACATCACCTTGGCACTTATATTATGCTCCATCCTCGTCAGCTGGGTGAGCCGCTCAATCAGCCAGCCGATTCGAGACATGACCTCGGCCCTCAAACGCTTTGTCATCGGTAGCCAGCAAGTCAGCCAGGGCAAAAATACTCTGCCGGAAATCCAGTCGCTGCAAAGTACGATTAATCAAATATCAAGAGATATGCAGCATGTCGAAGCTGATATGCGTCACCGCATTCAAGACGCGCAAGCGCAGCTGCGCTACCAGGCGCGCCACGATGCCTTAACCGGCCTGGTCAATCGACAAGAGCTGGAAAGACGGTTGCAACAAGCGTTGCAGGATGTCAAACAACACCGCGCCAATCATGTATTCTGCTACATGGATCTTGACCAGTTCCGCGTCATCAATGACACTTGCGGCCACTTGGCCGGGGATGAAATGCTGCGCCAGATCAGCATGATCCTCAGCCAGCGCATACGTGCAGAAGACACGTTTGCACGCCTGGGCGGCGACGAGTTCGGCCTGTTACTCAGTTACTGCCAGGTCGAAAAAGCCATCGAAATTGCGGCGCAACTGCGGCAAATGGTTGAAACTTTCCGCTTTATGCATGAAGGCCGCTTGTTCCAAACCGGCATCAGTATCGGCATTGTCGAAATCACCACCGCTTTAAAAGATGTGGGTGAAATCACCCGCCATGCTGACGCAGCCTGCTACGTAGCTAAAGATAATGGCCGCAACCAGATCCACCTGTTCCATCCTGAAGACGACGTTTTACTCAAACGCCACGTTGAAATGGAATGGGTATTACGCATTAATGAAGCCATTGAGCACAATGATTTTGTGCTTTACTGCCAGGGCATTTTCCCGCTGCAACAAAAAGAATTGCCGCCTTTTTATGAGATTTTGATCCGTAAACGCGACGAACATGGCGGCATCATCCCTCCGGCTGAATTCCTGCCATCGGCAGAGCGCTACCACCTGATGACCAAGATTGACCGCTGGGTCATCCAGCATGCTTTCATGGCGCTACAACCGCTGTTTAAAATGCAATCCAGCGTCAACCCTTTCATTGTCAGCATCAACCTGTCCGGCATGTCCTTAGGGGACGCTCAACTGCTGCCTTACATCCAGAGTTGTTTCGAAACCTACGATATATCGCCTGGCCATGTCTGCTTTGAAGTCACTGAAACCTCAGCCATCATCAACATCGACAATACGATCAAGCTGATTAAAGAACTGCAAAAGATGGGCACACGTTTTATGCTGGATGATTTCGGAAGCGGCATGTCGTCATTCAGCTACTTGAAACACCTGCCAGTCGACTTTCTTAAAATGGATGGCGCTTACGTCAAAGACATCACCAGCAACCAGGTGGATCTTGCCATGGCCAAAGCCATCCAAAGTGTGGCGCAATCGATGGAAATCCAGACCATTGCCGAATACGTCGAAGATGAAGCCACGCTGGACTGCCTGAAAGACATGGGCGTCGCTTATGCTCAGGGTTTCTATTTAAACCGCCCGATGCCCCTCAGCGAAGCATTGGCACGCCATATTGGCACCATCAGCACTCAACAACAAATCGCTGCCGCAATCGCACCAGATATGACTATTTAAGCAGAATTGTAGCGACCAGTGACCGTGATGTTGCTGGTCACAGGCTGACGTCAGTTTTATTTAGTAATTCAAGATCAATGTAGATATGGGCCAAGAGTACAAGAGCGCCCTGAAACAGATTTTTCTGCGGATACGTATTAACTACAGAAATGTTTGATTGGTCGGAACGGTGTGATTCGAACACACGACCCCTTGCACCCCATGCAAGTGCGCTACCAGGCTGCGCTACGCCCCGACGTTGGACTCGAACAGGAACCTGCTCGAAAAAGAAGGCTGCATTATAAAACAAAACCGCATATTCGCTAAGCAGAATATGCGGTTTTATCAGCGCGCGAGCCAGTTCAGGCTGGGGCTTTTAACAGTTGAAGTACTTGTTGAATTTGATCCCTGAGGGCGGCAACATCGACCACCGGCAGTTTGGCATCCTCGGCAATCAATGACGACGTATTCGTGGTTGCTGCACTGGACACCTCAGCGGCAGACCGAGATTTGTCCATTTTTTCATCTACGCCATCCAGTCGATTGCGTGCGCCGCTAATGGTAAAGCCTTGCTCGTAGAGCAGCTCACGGATTTTACGGATCAGCAATACTTCATGATGCTGGTAGTAACGACGGTTACCGCGGCGTTTAACCGGTTTGAGCTGGGTAAACTCCTGCTCCCAGTAACGCAAGACATGCGGCTTGACCCCACACAACTCGCTGACTTCACCGATAGTGAAATAGCGTTTGGCAGGGATAGGCGGCAAGGTGACTTTTTGCGTTTCTACCATGTTTGGGAGTCAGATCAGGCTTGTGCTTGTAATGGTTGTTCTGCGTAGTGTTCTTCTACGCGTAATTTTAATTTCTGACTGGCGTGAAAAGTCACCACACGACGTGCAGAAATTGGAATTTCTTCACCAGTTTTCGGGTTACGGCCAGGACGCTCGGATTTGGTACGCAACTCGAAGTTACCAAAACCAGACAGCTTAACGCTATCGCCTTGCTCCAGCGCATTGCGAACTTCTTCAAAAAACGCTTCCACCATGTCTTTGGCTTCACGCTTGTTCAGCCCGACTTGTTCAAACAACAAATCGGCCAAGTCAGCTTTTGTGAGTGTCATTAACGATCCCCTGAACCTTCTTATTATGCGAGATGCTTGTGTTGTATCAACTGTTATCCTTGGTACTATCTAATGATGATCCCAATGATATTATCTTAGTGACGCAGCAAATTTGGATGACCAGTTGTTGAGGATTTTTGCCACGATGGTATCCACTTCCTCATCGACCATTGTCTTGCAAGTATCTTGCATAAGTACAAGAAATGCAAGGCTTTTTTTGTTTTCGGGCACACCTTTACCATGATAAACGTCGAACAATTTCACCTGTTTTAGCTGAGAAATGTTCTCATTCATCACTGCATCAATCATCGCTTGAGCTGATACAGATTGCTCAACGACCATCGCTAAATCTCGACGAACCGGCAGGAATTTGCTGACCTCACTATAGGCAGGCACCTGGGTTGCCAATGCAGCATCGGCATCCAACTCAAACAGGTAACAGGCACTGGTTAATCCATATTGCTGCTGCCATTGTGGATGCAATTTACCTAACCAACCGACCGCTTTGTCACCCAGGTAAATGCGGGCTAACTGGCCTGGATGCAAAGCAGGATGTTGCTCAACAGCAAAGTGCACCGGTTGCGCAAATAGCGCCTCCACATGTGCTTTGGCATCGTAAAAATCAAAAGCGCGAGCCTCTGCAGCCCATTGTTCAGGCTGCACACTGCCGTAGACCAAGCCAGACAAAGTCAATGTTTCAACAAAGCCTTGCGCGCTCTTCTCATAACGGGCGCCCAATTCAAACAGCATGGCACGTGTTTGCTGGCGTTTGAGATTGTAATCCAGCGCATCCAACAAACCACCCCACAAGCCGGAGCGCATCACGCTCAGGTTGCTGGCAATCGGGTTTTTAAGCGCAATTGGCTGGGCGTTACCGTATAAATCACGCTCCCAGTTGGCATCGACAAAGCTATAAGTCACCACTTCCTGATAGCCATGGTTGACCATCACGTCGCGCAGCCAGTGTTTGCTGCGTGTCGCTTCTGGTGCCACAAGCATGCCTTGCGGGGCAACCGGAGTCAGTGCAGGAATATGCTCATAACCATGCAGGCGGGCGACCTCTTCAATCAAGTCCTCTTCACGCGCAATATCAAAACGGAAGCTAGGTGCGCTCACATTAAACACACCGTTAGCTTCGGTATACACAAATCCCAATTGCGTCAGTAACTGACCCACTTGCACCAGGCTAACGTCTATACCCAGAATCGACAGCAGATAAGCATGACGCA
The DNA here is from genome assembly GCF_002454655.1 of Methylophilus sp. UBA6697. Classification (NCBI taxonomy): domain Bacteria; kingdom Pseudomonadati; phylum Pseudomonadota; class Betaproteobacteria; order Nitrosomonadales; family Methylophilaceae; genus Methylophilus; species Methylophilus sp. UBA6697. The sequence continues at coordinate 83,725 of NZ_DKJH01000003.1, read as the reverse complement.
ACGCAACTTGCTTGCGCACAGGTAGTTGTGCAGTCACCGCGGTCACAGCACCAGCCTGACCACCACAAATCTCCAGCACCAATGCTGTCGCACGCTCCAGCGCATTCAAGGTATTACCGAAATCTACACCACGCTCAAAACGGTAAGAGGAGTCTGTGCTTAAACCCAAACGGCGTGCTTTGCCCGCCATGACATCAGGTGTAAAGAAAGCGCTTTCGAGGAAAATCGCTTGTGTGGCATCAGTCACCGAGCTTGGTTTGCCGCCCATGACGCCTGCCAGTGCGACCGGGCCATTGCCATCGGCAATCACCAGATCATCTGCCTTCAAAGTCACTTCTGTGTCATTTAGCAAGGCCAGTTTTTCACCGGCCTTGGCAAAACGGACTTCGACCTCGCCTTGCAATAGCGCATAGTCAAACGCATGCATAGGCTGGCCGAGTTCAAGTAATACATAATTGGTGATATCCACCAAGGCACTGATACTGCGGATGCCGCTGCGCTCCAAACGGCGCACCATCCAATCGGGCGTCTTGGCTTGGGCATTCACACCGTCAATCACGCGGCCATAATAAGCCTGGCAAGCGTCTGCTGCATTTAACGTAACGGTTTTGGCAAGATGGCTGCTGACAGCTGCCGCTTCAATCACAGGCACGGTTATTGGTGCGCCAGTCATGGCAACCACATCGCGGGCAATGCCCAAAATGCTTAAACAATCAGCGCGGTTAGGCGTCAATTTCAACGTATACGTGCTGTCATTCAATGCCAGATATTCACGAATATCCTGGCCAACAGGCGCATCGGCTGGCAGCTCCAAAATACCATTGGCTTCTGTCGCAATGCCCAGCTCTTTGGCAGAGCACATCATGCCGAAAGACTCTACGCCACGCACTTTGGCTTGTTTGATCTGAATCCCTGGCAGCTCGGCCCCCACCAACGCACAAGGCGCTTTCAGGCCCGCGCGTGCATTCGCTGCACCACAGACAATCTGCAGAATTTCTTCGCCGACTTTTACTTTACACACTTGCAAGCGGTCTGCATCCGGGTGTTTGGCAGCTTCCAGAATCTCCGCCACCACCACATGGCTAAACGCAGGGGCGACTGGGGTTAACTCTTCAACTTCCAGACCAGCCATGGTCAATGCGTGACCAAGTTGCGCGGTATCCAGTGATGGATTCACCATGGAACGTAACCATTGTTCGGAGAACTGCATATGTGTCTAACCCTGTATTAATTCGGTATTTAAAGTGCGTGGAGGCTGGATTATTTAATAAACTGCTGTAAAAAGCGCAAATCGTTATTAAAGAAATGGCGCAAATCATTGACGCCGTAGCGCAACATGGCCAAGCGCTCTACGCCCAAGCCAAAAGCAAAGCCACGGTATTCATCACTATCGATATTCACGTGTTTGAGCACCTCAGGGTGCACCATGCCGCAACCACCAATTTCCAGCCAGCCGCCATTCCAGCTCATATCCATTTCGGCTGAAGGCTCGGTAAACGGGAAGAAGGATGGGCGGAAACGCACGGTCAAATCATCGCGTTCAAAGAATTTTTGCAGGAAATCCTGCACCACGCCCTTGAGGTTGGCAAAGCTAATTTGTTCATCCACCCACAACCCTTCCACCTGGTGGAACATCGGTGAATGTGTCGCATCAGAGTCGACGCGGTAAACACGGCCAGGGGCAATAATTTTCAGCGGTGGCGTATTGTTTTCCATGTAATGCACTTGCACCGGCGACGTATGCGTACGCAAGACGTGCTCCATGCTGTCATTACCGCTATCAATGTAAAAAGTATCATGCATGGCACGTGCCGGATGGTTGTCCGGAATATTCAGCGCCGTGAAATTATAAAAATCGGTTTCAATTTCAGGGCCATCAGCCACACTGAAACCAATTGAGTGAAACAATTCTTCTACACGGCGCAACGTGAGTGTCACCGGATGCAAACCACCGGTCGATTGCGCGCGCGCAGGCAAAGTCACATCGATGGTTTCACTCGCCAGCTGTTTGGCTTGTGCAGCGGCCAAGATACTGTCACGGCGGTCATTCAAGGCTTGCTCAACGGCTTGTTTAACCACATTAATCGCTGCACCAGCTGCTGGACGCTCTTCAGCAGTCAATTTACCCAGCCCTTTCAAGGCTTCGGTCAGCGCGCCAGATTTTCCCAGGTATTTGGCCTTGGCGTTTTCCAGTGCAGGAACATCATGACAAGCCGCAAAGTCTTGTGCGGCTTCTGCGATTAAGTGATTGAGATCAGCCATCGTGCGTATTCTTTAAGTTTTGAGTCACATTAAAATAAAAAAAGAGGCCGCAGCCTCTTTTTTTGGTAGGTCTGATTAGGCGCTTAAACCTGTTTTAGCCAATTCTACGAATTTAGCAAAAGCAGCTTTATCGAACACGGCCAGATCAGCCAGTACTTTACGGTCAACTTCAACCGCAGATTTTTTCAGACCGTTCATGAAACGGCTGTATGTCAAACCAGCTTCACGGGCTGCCGCGTTGATACGGGCAATCCACAATGCGCGGAATTGACGTTTTTTCTGACGACGGTCACGGTATGCGTATTGACCGGCTTTCATTACCGCCTGTTTGGCAACACGGTAGACGTTCTTACGACGACCACGGTAACCTTTAGCAGCATTTAAAACTTTTTTATGTCTTGCGCGTGCGACGACACCACGTTTTACTCTAGGCATGTCGGTCTCCTTATTGTGTTGGCATCATTGCGCGGACGCGTTTCACGTCAGTCGCAGAAATAATGGAAGTACCGCGCAGCTTACGCTTTTGCTTGGTGGTTTTCTTGGTCAGAATATGGCGCAAGTGAGAATGTGTACGCTTCACTTTACCGTTACCCAAGAACTTGAAGCGCTTTTTGGCGCTGCTCTTTGTTTTCATCTTTGGCATTTTTTTCTCCTTAGAGGTTGAATAGAGAGTAACTGGGCAGCCAATTTAGCCGTATTACTCCAAAAAACTGTTGTACTACTTAAAACCTTATTCTTCGCTTGGTGCTGTTTTTTCAGCTTTTTTGGCCACAGGCACAGCTTTCTTCGCTGGCGCCAACACCATCACCATCTGGCGGCCTTCCATTTTAGGATACTGCTCCACCAATGCGTGCTCTGTCAGATCAGCTTCCAAGCGTTTCAATAACGCCAGGCCGAATTCCTGGTGCGTAATTTCGCGACCACGGAAACGCAAGGTAATTTTTGCTTTATCGCCATCACCCAAAAAGCGGATGATATTGCGTAATTTAATATTGTAATCGCCGTCATCAGTGCCAGGTCTAAACTTGACCTCTTTAATCTGCACCTGTTTTTGTTTCAGTTTTTGCTCGTGCATACGCTTGCTCTCAGCGTATTTGAATTTGCCGTAATCCATCAAACGGCACACTGGTGGTGCGGCATTTGGTGCAATTTCAACAATATCAATATCAGCTTCTTCCGCTTTGGCAAAAGCCTCTTTGAGACTCATCACACCTAACGGTTCGCCATCCACACCAACCAAACGCACTTGTGGCGCAGTGATGTCGCCATTGATGCGTGTATCTTTATCTTGAGCTATAACAATCCCCTAACAATAAACAAAGCCGCACGAATACCCGAAATTAGACCCGGTTTTGGATGTCTTCTTGCAGGAGCGCTACAAACGCCTCTACCGACATCACACCCAGATCTTCACCTTTTCTGGTACGTACGGCCACATGACCATTTTGCATTTCTTTGTCGCCTACCACAATGAGGTATGGCAACTTTTGCAAGCTGTGTTCGCGTATTTTATAGGTAATCTTCTCATTTCTCAAGTCAAAATCGCATCGAATGCCATTTTTCTTCAATTTTTCAACCACTTGGCGGACATAATCAGCCTGGTTATCTGAAATATTAAGCACCATGACTTGCACTGGCGACAACCAGACCGGCATCGCACCGGCAAAGTTTTCGATCAAAATACCTAAAAAGCGCTCCATAGAACCGACAATGGCGCGGTGCAACATGATAGGCCGCTGACGCGTGTTATCTTCAGCCACATACTCCGCGCCCAGGCGTTCAGGCAGGTTGGGGTCAAGCTGGATAGTGCCACACTGCCACATACGCCCCAGCGAATCTTTAAGTGTAAATTCAATTTTCGGGCCGTAAAATGCGCCCTCACCTGGCTGATATTCAAATGCCAGGCCATTGGCTTTAATCGCGTTGGCCAGGGCAGTTTCTGCCATATCCCAGGCTTCTTCCGTGCCCACGCGCTTTTCCGGGCGGGTAGACAATTTGACGATCACATCATCAAAACCAAAGTCTTTGTACACTTCGTACAACATCTTGATAAAGTCGGCTACCTCAGCCTCGACTTGTGACTCCATACAGAAAATATGCGCATCATCCTGGGTAAAGCCGCGCACGCGCATCAGACCATGCAGGGAACCGGAAGGCTCGTTGCGGTGACAGGAACCGAACTCTGCCAGACGCAACGGCAAATCACGATAGCTGTGCAAACTGCTGTTGAAAATCTGAATATGGCCAGGGCAGTTCATCGGTTTCACTGCGTAATCGCGGCTTTCAGACTGCGTGACGAACATATTGTCGCGGTAGTTCTGCCAGTGACCGGATTTCTCCCACAGTGTTTTATCCAGCACGGTAGGTGTACGCACTTCCTGGTAATCGTACTCTTTAAATTTGGCGCGCATGTACTGCTCGACCTCTTGCCAGATCACCCAGCCACGCGGATGCCAGAACACCATCCCTGGTGCATCATCCTGCATATGGTAGAAATCGAGCTGTTTGCCCAGTTTGCGGTGGTCGCGCTTTTCAGCCTCTTCCAGCATATGCAGATAAGCTTCCAGCTCATCCTTGTTGCGCCAGGCGGTGCCATAAACGCGTTGCAGCATTTCGTTATTGCTGTCACCGCGCCAGTAGGCACCGGCCAGCTTCATTAATTTAAACGCCTTGAGCTTGCCGGTATTCGGCACGTGCGGGCCACGGCACAAGTCAGTGAAGCTGCCTTCAGAATACAAAGACACGTCCTCATTGCTTGGAATGCTGGCAATGATCTCGGCCTTATAATGCTCGTTAATGCTTTTGAAGTAAGCCACAGCTTCATCACGTGGCAATACCTTGCGCTCGACTTTTTCGTCTTTTTTCGCCAGCTCAGCCATTTTCTTTTCAATGGCTGCCAGGTCGTCCGGCGTAAACGGACGCTTATAGCTGAAGTCATAGTAAAAGCCATTATCAATGACCGGACCAATGGTCACTTGCGCATCCGGGAACAGCTCTTTCACCGCATAAGCCAGCAAGTGGGCGGTCGAGTGACGAATCACTTCCAGGCCTTCATCGTTCTTATCGGTAATGATGGCGAGGTCTACATCCTGCTCAATCAGATGACTGGTATCGACCAGTTTAGCTTCCTGACCTGTGTACGTGACCTTACCTGCCAGTGCGGCTTTCGCCAGACCAGCGCCAATATTCATCGCGACATCGGCCACGGTCACCGGCTGTTCAAAACTTCTGGATGACCCATCAGGCAAGCGGATTACAGGCATGACTCCCTCTCTTTAAACATTAAACAACCAAACAAAACAAGCACATGGCACCTGTTCTTGGTCAAACCTCAATTATCTCACAGCGCACGAAAATTCCGCAATCAGAAACCGAGTGCAGTCACATTTAAGGCATTGATACAAAGCGATACACTCCGATACAAAACCTGCATTCAGGCGCGGCATACCCAGTCGTTAAAAAAGTTGACAGGCAGACGCGCCTGCCGAAACCAATGTAAAGGCGAACCACCAAGGGAGAACCACTATGACCAGCATCAGTTTAAGCAGTGTGAGCAGTCAAATCACCAACAACATCTTTAGCAAACTAGATACCTCTAACCAGGGCACGATTGATGCCACCTCTTTAAGCAAAGCACTGAGCGGATCGGCTGATGACCAAGCCAGCGATGAGGTCAGCGACCTCGTCAGCAGCATAGATACGGACGGCGACAGTAAAATCAGCAAAAGCGAGCTGACAAAAGGAATCGAAAACCTGTTCAGCCAGTTGCAGAGCGCCAGCAACCAGACTGGCGGCGCCCCAGGCGGCCCACCCCCACCGGGCGGCGCAGGCGGCCCACCGCCGCCTCGGGGCGGAGACGAGGAAGATAGTGGCCTCACACAGGACCAGATGCAGGAAATGGCTTCATCTACCGACGACAGCAAGCTGTCTGAACTGCTGAACAATGTCGCCAGTAATTTTGAGGCCGCTGATACGAATGGCGATGGCAAGGTAACCCAGCAAGAAGCCATGGAGTATCAACAAAGCCAGAACAGCGATAGCAGCAATCCATCCAGCACCAGCACACAACAAAGCAATGCCCTCGAGCAAGTGGCCAAGTTAATTAAAACCTACGGACTGGATCAGGACACATCCAGCAGCTATTTGACCACCTCCGCTTAAGTCCACACCAGCCTAACAGATGAGAAAAACAAAAAGCCACCAGAGATTCTGGTGGCTTTTTTAAATTTTTCCATGTTTTATTTGGTAGTCGCGAATGGACTCGAACCATCGACCCCCACCATGTCAAGGTGGTGCTCTAACCAGCTGAGCTACGCGACTATTGTATTGCGCAGCAGTTGCTGCGAATCAATAAGGTTGCGCATTCTATCCGAAAGCCATCGGTTAGGCAATGGTATCGCGCTTATAATATGCGCATGACAAGCACTGCAGCCTTACCGCCTTTACTCTCCGATCGCATAACAGACGTTATCATCGACACACTGTTCGAACAGCAGTATTGCGTGATTGATCAGTTTTTACCGGCGGATCTGGTTGAAGCACTGCGTACCATCGCCCTTGATCAACAACAGCAAGGGCAGATGCACCAGGCCGGCACCAGCCAGTCAGCGGTTAACAACCCCAAGTTGCGCGGCGACCAGATTGCCTGGCTGGAGCCCGGTGATCCGCATCCAGCGATCCAGAACTATCTGGCATTTCTGGCTGAAGTGCAACAAGCCGTCAACCGGCAATTGATGATGGGGCTGGACAGTTTTGAAACGCACTTTGCCATTTACCCGGCAGGCTCGTCCGGTTATGCCACGCATATAGACCAGTTTCGCCAACACCGCGCGCAGGCAGCGCCTGGTGCAAGAACGCTGACCTCGATTATTTATTTAAATAATGATGACTGGCCAGAAGAAGCTGGCGGCGCGTTGCGATTGTATCTGGACGAGCACACACAAACACCCGCACAAGATGCAAGACACATTGATATATTGCCAACAGCAGGCAGGCTGGTGTTGTTTCTATCCGCCAGGTTCTGGCATAAAGTGTTACCCGCCACCTTGCCACGCGTCAGCGTCACCGGCTGGTTTAAAACACGCTAGTTTTTACGTCGTTACTGTGCCGACTGCACTTGCGCCGTCAAACGGCTAAAAATATCTGCCCCGGCGTAGCCATCTTGTGGCAACCCTTTACTGGCCTGGTAACGTCGGATAGCCGCTTGCGTTTTCGCCCCCGGGAAGCCATCCGGCGACCCGCAATCAAAGCCTCTGGCATTCAGCGCCTCCTGCAAAGACCACATCTGCTGATAACTGAGTGCGGGCGGCTCTGGCGGCATCATCAGCGTGTACGTGTCCTGGCGCAATTGCTGACTCAGTAAACTGACACTGAGCGCATAATTAATGGAGCGGTTCCACTGCATGATCACATCAAAATTTGGGAACACCATATACGCCGGGCCATCATAGCCTTGTGGCAACAAAATAGCGGCCTGCGGCAAGCCCAGCGCGCTGTCAGGCACGCCAGCAACCCCCGCTTTTACCCAATCACTGACGGGCTTATTCAGCTGCCATTGCGCCTGGCTGTAATCAAATCCGGCAGGCAAGGCCACCTGAATGCTAATCGGCTTGCCTGGCTGCCAACCTGCTTGTGACAGATAGTTGGCCGCCGAACTGAATACATCCGGGTAAGAATTCCAGATATCTATTTTGCCGTCAGCATCGGCATCCACACCATACTTGAGCAAGGTAGATGGCATAAACTGCATATGCCCGGTTGCGCCTGCCCAGGAGCCCACCACCGGGCTGTCATAGCGCTGCTCGCGCTCGACCACGCGCATCAGGTTCAATAATTCCCGTTTAAAAAACTCGGCCCGGCGCCCTTCATAAGAAAGTGTGGCCAAGGCAGAAGCCAACGGGATATCGCCCATAAAACCACCAAAATTGGTTTCCAGCCCCCAAAAAGCCACCAGCACCTCGCGAGGCACTTGATACAACTCTTCGACCACATAAAGCACGCCCTGGTAGTCCTGCGCCATCTGCTTGCCTTTAGCCACCACACGCGGGTTAATGCGGCGGTTTACATAGGCTGAAAAACTGGTGACAAACTCTGGCTGCTTGCGGTCCAGCTCAATCAAACGTGGCAAGAAAGTCACCTGGTTGAGTGTCGCATCCACCGCGGCTGGTGCCACATGTAATGCCAGCGCCTCCTGGCGCATGGCTGTCACCCACAACTTAAAGCCATCGTCATCCTCAGCACTGCTCAAATCGCTGGTGATAGCGAGCCCCGCCACCAATAACCCGCTCCATACAGCTTGCCACTTCCCGGTTGTTTTTACGTTCTTCATAGACACTAATTCAGGCTGGATAAAATGGATGCATAGCCTGCCTGATAATCGGCAAATTGCGGCTTGAATCCTGTGTGTTGCAAGAAACGGTTACGGATGCGTTTACCAGACTGCGGCTGCAATGGCGGCGTTGATGGCGCTGGCACTTGCTGCTGCGCGGCCAGCCACTGTAATACCTCATGCTGCATGGCGGGGACACCATCAGTCAAAATACAATGCTCTGGTAACACCACACCATCCATGACTTGCTGATACAAATGCACCACCGCCGCGGCCACATCCAGCTCATGCATACGATTGGTCCAATGCACCTGCGCGGGCCAGCGTGCGCTGTTTTGCAGTAACCGTAACAAATAAAGCCGTTGTGGGCCATAAATCCCCGACACCCGCAGCGCCGTATGGCCACAAGGCAACTGTGCCAGTAGCTGCTCGGCTTCCTGCATGACGCGCCCACCTTCATCCGCAGGCAGGGCTGGCGTCTCGTCATCAATCCACTCACCATGATCTTCGCCATAAATGCCGGTGCTGGAAATAAAGAAGACGTGTTTCAATGAAGCCACTGGCACATGTGCCAGCACCTGACGCAGACCTTGCACATAGGTTTGCTGATAGCTTTGCCCTTCTACAGGCGCCAGACAATACAGCAGAATTTCCGGCTGCAAAGTAGATAACACGGACAAGCTTTTTTCGGCAATCACATCCAGGTATATCGCCTGCGCCCCGGCAGGGACCGGCAGCTGGGAACGCCTGACGATGGTCAGTGCATGCCCCTGGGCCAGGCTTGCCTCTGCGATCAAGGCTCCCAAACCACCACAACCAATTTGCAATATGCGCATACTGACTAACCCTTGATCTCTGGAAGCGGGTGTTTACGCAAATAGCGTTCGGCCAGCAACATGGCAGACATGGTTTTGCTATCGGTGATCTCGCCGGCTTCAATCGCCTGCATCACGCGTTCAAACGGCCAGACAAACACATCCATCGCTTCATCAATATCCCTGGCGTGCTCACCGAGTGACAATCCGGTGGCCAGATAGATATGAATCACTTCGTTGGAATAACCAATACAGGGATGTTGTATACCCAATTTGACCCACGTTTGTGCTGTGTAGCCGGTTTCCTCCAGCAACTCGCGCTGGCCGGTGGTCAATACCGGCTCGTCGGGGTCAATTTTGCCTGCAGGCAACTCAATAAATACCTGCTTGAGTGGATAGCGGAACTGGCGCTCCAGCACTACGTCGCCTGTTTGCGTCAATGCGACCACCACCACCGCGCCAGGATGTATCACATACTCACGACCACTAATCACGCCGTTAGGTAAACGTGCTTGGTCATAACGCACGGTCAGCATTTTGCCTTGCGCCATAATTTCGCTGGACACCGTAGTCTCAATCAAATGGGTTTCGATCTGCTGATCCTGATTGAATCCTTTTTCTTCTGCCATCACTCACTTCTACCGCTTAAACTGCATCTTTAAATGTGTTGCAATCATTCACTTTGCCAGATTGCAACCCTTGCTTAAACCAATGGACACGCTGCTCAGAGCTGCCATGCGTAAAACTGTCAGGAACCACATACCCCTGCGCCTGTTTTTGCAACGCATCATCGCCAATGGCCGTGGCGGCGCGCAAGGCCTCTTCAATATCACCGGTTTCCAGAATACGGAACTGCTGGTCAGCATGATGCGCCCAGACGCCTGCGTAACAGTCCGCCTGCAATTCCAGCCGCACTGAATAGGCATTGGAGGCAGCCTCAGAACGTGCCTGTTGCCTCGCTTGCTGTACCTTTTCCGAAGTGCCCAGCAAGTTTTGCACATGATGCCCGACCTCATGCGCAATCACATAGGCCTGGGCAAAATCTCCTGGTGCTTTAAAGCGTTCCTGCAGCTCCTGGTAAAAACTTAAATCGATATACACCTTCTGGTCTGCCGGACAATAAAACGGCCCCATCGCCGCCTGCCCCTGTCCGCAAGCTGTTTGTGTCGCACCGCTAAAAATTTCCAGATTAGGTGCCGTGTATTGCTGGCCGGCCGCTGAAAACGTGCTTTGCCACACTTGCTCGGTGCTCCAAAGCACGCGGGAAACGAACTTGACCTTGGGGTCATTGCTATCCGCAGGCACCGTTTGTGACTCGGCCGCCGGTTGCGCTTGCTGCGCGATATTCAACACCAGGCTGGGGTCCACGCCAAAATACATGGCCACCAGCGCAATCGCAATGGTGCCGATGCCGATACTGCGGCCACCGACCATTCCACGGCCACGACTGTCTTCGACATGCTGGCTTTCTTCTAAATCATCCAGGCGCACAAGAATCCCCCGACCATTACTATTGAAAAATGTTGATGGAATGTGATTACTTTAGCATGCAGCACTGATAAAATCACACCATGTTTACTGGGATTATTCAAACCGTCGGCCGGATTGCCGAAGTGGTTCCGCATGGTGAAGATTGCGCATTACGCATTGAAGCCGCGGAACTGGGAATGCAAGATGTGCAACTGGGAGATAGCATCGCCGTTAATGGCGTATGTCTCACCGTGACTGAATTCGACGCGCACGCTTTTCAGGTCATGGTGTCAAAAGTCACGCTGGACGTGACTACCGGACTGGGCCAACCAGGCCCGGTCAACCTGGAAAAAGCCTTGCGCCTGGCTGACCGCCTGGGCGGCCATCTGGTCACCGGCCATGTCGATGGCATAGGCACCATTACCGCCTTGCAAGAGGTAGGCGAATGCTGGCTGCTGAAGATACGCGCCCCGCATGCCATCAGCAAATACGTCGCGAAGAAAGGCTCTTTGTGTGTAAACGGCATCAGCCTGACCGTGAACGAAATCAGCCAGGACGAGGTCAGTATTAACCTGATCCCGCACACCATGCAACACACCATCATGCAATACGCCAAGGCCGGAGACCCGGTCAACCTCGAAATCGATTTAATTGCACGCTATGTTGAGCGTATGCAAGCCTGGGAGCAAGAATAATGTCGGCGCAGATTAGCCCTATTGAAGCCATCATTGCCGATATCCGTGCCGGAAAAATGGTCATCCTGGTCGATGACGAACACCGTGAAAATGAAGGTGATTTTGTCATTGCCGCTGAGTTTGTCACCGCAGAGCATATCAATTTCATGGCCAAATTTGGCCGCGGCCTGATTTGCCTAACCCTGACCGAGCAGCGCTGCCGCCAGCTGGATTTACCGCCCATGGTGCAAAAAAATGGCACCCGCCTCGGCACCAATTTCACGGTATCCATTGAAGCAGCCGAAGGCGTGACTACCGGTATTTCTGCGGCTGATCGCGCCACAACGATACGCGCAGCGATTGCCAAACAAGCCAACGCCAGCAGCCTGGTCAGTCCTGGCCACATTTTCCCGCTCTCAGCGATGAATGGCGGCGTGCTGGTCCGTGCCGGACACACGGAAGCAGGCTGCGATCTGGCACAACTGGCCGGCTGCGAACCTGCCAGCGTCATTTGCGAAATATTGAAAGATGACGGCGAAATGGCACGCTTGCCAGACCTGATGCAGGTCGCGGCTGAGCATGATATTAAAATCGGCACCATTGCCGACCTCATTCATTACCGCGCCTCACACGAGACCCTGATTGAGCGTAGCGCCGAGCGCAATATCGAGACCGTGTTTGGCCCGATGCGCCTGATCGCCTACCGCGACAATATCGCACAGGAAACACATCTGGCGCTGGTCAAAGGCGATCCGCAAACCAGCGAAGAAGCGCTGGTAAGGGTGCACGAACCCTTGTCCATGATAGACCTGCTGGATAGCAGCCACCAGGCGCATAGCTGGAACCTGTTACACGCCATGCGTATTATCAGCACCGCGCCTTGCGGCGTGATTGTGCTGATCAATCGCGATGAAGACGGGCTGGGACTGACCGACCGCATTTTGCGCGCGGACCAAAAGCTGGTGGTGAACCAGGAATTACGCAATTACGGCACCGGCTCACAAATCCTGCTCGACCTTGGAGTGAAGAAAATGCGCCTGATGGCCGCCCCGCGCAAAATGCCAAGCATGGATGGCTTTGGCCTGGAGATTACCGGTTATTTGAGCGCGGAAGAAGCTAGCCCTGTATGAGTGAACAGTTATCGTTAGACAGCAATGACATGCGTCTGAATCTCACCGGCCAGATTTTGATCGCCATGCCGGCCATGGAAGACCCTTACTTCAGCAAAAGCGTGATTCTGGTGTGTAACCACGACCAGGATGGCGCCATGGGCATGATACTCAACCACCCTTTGCAGCTAAATGTAGGCGACCTGTTTGAGCAACTGGATATGGAATGCCATGCCAACTACCAGCAGGAACGGCAAGTGCATTTTGGCGGCCCGGTGCAAGTGGAGCGCGGCTTTGTGCTGCATACGCCAGCCACTGAATTCAACACCACGATGGAGTTGTCAGAAGGACTGGCCATGACTTCCTCCAAAGATATCCTGGAAGCGGCGGCGCGTGATGAAGCACCACCAGACATGTTTATCGCGCTGGGTTATACCGGCTGGTCCGCAGGTCAACTTGAGGAAGAAATCCAGGCCAATGCCTGGCTGACGTTGCCGCTCGAGGACAACCAGCAGCTACATAAGCTGATTTTCAAACTGCCCAATGATGACAAACTCTCCTGGGCCATGCAGCAATTAGGGGTAGACTTTGCCACCCTGTCCGAGGTCGCTGGCCATGCCTGATGCGGTCAAGCACGGCAAACAGCCTCTCAATCAAAGCCATTTACCGATTACCCAACGCCGTTACCCGGATGTCAGTGGCACGGTGCTTGCCTTTGATTTTGGTGAAAAACGCATAGGCGTGGCCGTTGGCGACACCCTGCTCAAGCTGGCACACGCACTGCTCACCATAGAAGCAGAAGAAAATGCCGCCAAATTTGCGCACATTGATGCGCTGCTGCAAGAATGGCGTCCTGTCTTGCTGGTCGTTGGTTTACCGATGTCTATGGATGGTGAATCCCATGCCATGACTGCGCTGGCGCAAAAATTTGCCCAGCGCCTCGAAGGCCGCTTCAACCTGCCGGTCGTGATGGTAGACGAGCGCCTGTCTTCTGCTGAAGCAGCACAGTCGCTGTATGAAGCGGGTGTGAGAGGCCGTGCACAAAAGCCGCTGCTGGACCAGGTTGCCGCACAAACTATATTACAATCCTATTTTGATGCTTATCATGGACGTGCATAGCACAATCCCCTCATGACATTACCTGACCCCGAACAACTACTAGAGCATTTATACCAGCAACTCAAGCCTCGCATACAGGAAAATACTGCCCTGGTTGGCATTTACACCGGCGGCGTCTGGCTCATGGAAAGGCTGCTCAAGCGCCTGCAAACCGAGCTAGGGCATGACATCCTGTTTGGCAAGCTGGATGCAGCCATGTACAGGGACGATTATGCACAACGCGGTTTGAAAACATCCGCGCACCCGGCTTATATCCCGTTCGATATCAATGGCAAGCATATTATCCTGATCGACGATATTTTTTATACCGGTCGTACCACGCGTGCGGTCATGAATGAACTGTTTGACTATGGCCGTCCGGCCTCGGTACAACTGGCTGCCCTGATCAACCGTGGTGGCGCACAGTTACCAATCCGGCCAGACATGGTCGGTGCCGACCTGCCTTTACAGGCGCATCAATCGTTTGATCTGGCCATGAACACGCTGGGGCGCTTAAGCCTCAGCATTTCTGAATCGGCCTCGCCTGCCAAGCCTGGAGCTGACGACCATGCATAACCCGCAACTCAACGCGCAAGGACAACTACAGCATCTGCTGAGTATCGAAGGATTACCCAAACGCATTTTGACCGACATTCTGGATACGGCCGAAAACTTTGTCGGCGTGGCCGAGCGTGAAGTCAAAAAAGTGCCGCTGTTGCGTGGCAAAACCGTTTGCAATATTTTCTTTGAGAACAGTACGCGCACGCGCACCACGTTTGAAATTGCCGCTAAGCGCCTGTCGGCCGATGTGCTTAACCTCAACGTCAGCACCTCGTCGCAATCCAAAGGCGAGACGATTTTAGACACGGTAAACAACCTGATTGCCATGCACGCCGATATGTTTGTTGTGCGTCACCAGCAAAGCGGCGCCGCGCACTTTATTGCGCAGCATGTGCCACCGCATATCAGCGTCATTAATGCGGGTGATGGCCGTCATGCGCACCCGACACAAGGCTTGCTGGATGTATTTACCATCCGCAAATACAAACCGGAAATGCACAACCTGCGTGTGGCGATTGTTGGCGATGTACTGCACTCCCGCGTCGCCCGCAGCGAAATTCATGCCTTGACGACGCTAGGCGTACCCGAAATACGTGTCATCGCACCACGCACCTTGCTGCCAACAGACGTGGAAAAACTCGGCGTGCAGGTATTCCACAATATGGAACAAGGCCTGAAAGACGTTGATGTGGTCATGATGCTACGCCTGCAAAACGAGCGCATGTCTGGCGCCTTGCTACCCAGTTCGCAAGAGTTTTTCCAGACCTTTGGCCTGACGCCAGAGCGACTGGCGCTGGCCAGGCCGGATGCCATTGTGATGCACCCTGGCCCGATGAACCGTGGTGTAGAAATTGATTCGGCAGTCGCAGATGGCAAACAGTCAGTGATTCTGCCGCAAGTGACTTATGGTATCGCAGTCCGCATGGCGGTGATGGCAATTCTGGGAGGGGGCAACGCCGCATGAACATCGTAATTAAACAAGGCCGCCTGATGGATGCCAGCCAGCAACTGGACCAGGTCAAAGACCTGTATATCAGTGCTGGCAAAATTGTCGCTATCGGTGAGGCACCGGCAAACTTCAAGGCAGACCAAACGCTGGATGCCAGCGGTAAATGGGTGTTACCTGGCCTGGTCGATTTGTGCGCCCGCCTGCGCGAGCCCGGCAGTGAATATAAAGCCACACTACTGAGCGAATTACGCGCGGCCATGGCCGGTGGCGTCACCAGCCTGGCCTGCCCGCCAGACACCGACCCGGTGCTGGATGAACCCGGCCTGGTCGAAATGCTCAAACACAGGGCCAAATCACAGGCACTGGCGCATGTCTATCCGCTAGGCGCCGTCACGCGCCAGTTGCAAGGCCAGTTGCTCACAGAAATGTACGCCCTGACTGCGGCAGGTTGCGTAGGCTTTTCGCAGGCAGACACCACCATTGTCGATACGCAAGTACTGTGGCGCGCCTTTGAATATGCGGCTTCTTTTGGTTATACCCTGTTTATGCGTGCCGAAGATCCTTACCTGGCCAAAAATGGTGTCGCGCATGATGGCGAGGTCGCTTCGAGATTAGGCCTGAAAGGCATTCCTTCTGCGGCAGAAAGCATCGCTTTGCAAACCATGCTGCGCATTGCGCAAGCCACCGGCGTCAGGCTGCATATCGCCCGCGTTTCTACCGCAGAGTCCGTGGAACTGATTCGCCAGGCCAAACAATCCGGCATGCAGGTAACGGCAGATGTGAGTATTCAGCATCTGCACCTGACCGACATGGATATCGGCTTTTTTGACAGCATGGTGCATTTAAAACCACCCGTGCGTACCCAACGCGACCGCGACGCGCTGCGCGCAGGTTTGCTGGATGGCACGCTGGATGCCATTTGTTCCGACCATACGCCGGTGGACGATGACGCCAAGGCGCTGCCATTTGCCGAATCACATCCGGGCGCCTCTGCGCTCGAACTGTTGCTGCCACTGACCTTAAAATGGGCGGCACAAGCCAAGCTATCTCCCACACAAGCGCTGGCCAAAATCACGCAAGCACCCGCCAATATCCTTGGCGTTAATGCAGGTGATTTGCAGGTAGGGGCAACGGCAGACGTCGTGATTTATGACCCGGAAATGGAGTGGCGTGTGGATGGCCGTGCCCTGCTGAGCCAAGGCAAGAATACGCCGTTTGTGCATCATGCAGTCACCGGCAAAGTGACCACCACCTTCACGCAGGGCAACCTGGTGTTCCAGCAAGAAACCTTGCAAACTACCGTGTAAACCAGCGTGTAAGCCTCAACAAAAACGCCTGCGATGTATGGCCACATCGCAGGCGTTTTTATGTGCAGCGTTTTGAAACCGGGCGTGGGCTGACTACAAGATATCCAGGTCAGAAATCTTGCCGCGCTCCTGATTCTCAGGGTTCGCCATCTTGCTGTTAAGCTTAAACTTGAGGCGTAAATCATTGACTGAATCGGCATTGCGCAAGGCATCGTCATAACTGATCTGGCCCGACTCAAATAAATCAAACAAGGCCTGGTCAAAGGTTTGCATGCCCAGTTCGCGTGATTTGGCCATGATCTCTTTAATCGCGTGCACATCACCTTTGTAGATCAAGTCAGAAATCAACGGTGAATGTAACAACACTTCCACCGCAGCCACGCGCCCACTGCCATCAATTTTTGGAATCAATCGCTGCGAAGCGACACAGCGCAGGTTAAGCGACAAGTCCATCAATAACTGTTGCCGGCGCTCTTCAGGGAAAAAGTTAATAATCCGGTCCAGCGCCTGGTTGGTACTGTTGGCGTGCAAAGTGGCCAGGCACAAATGGCCGGTCTCAGAGAAAGCAATCGCGTAATCCATGGTTTCACGGTCACGGATCTCGCCGATCATAATCACATCCGGCGCCTGGCGCAGCGTGTTTTTAAGCGCCGCATGCCAGCTTTCGGTATCCACACCAACCTCACGCTGGGTGACAATACAATTGCGGTGGCCGTGAATAAACTCGACCGGGTCTTCAATGGTAATAATATGGCCGTAGCTACTTTCGTTTCTATGCCCCAGCATGGCAGCCATCGAGGTCGACTTGCCGGAACCGGTGCCGCCAACAAAAATGATCAGACCACGCTTGGCCATCACCACGTCTTTAAGAATCTGCGGTAACTTTAATTCATCAAATTTGGGGATATTGGTATTGATCACCCGGAACACCAGTCCGACCGCACTACGTTGAATAAACGCATTGACGCGGAAACGGCCGACGGACGGCATGCTGATGGCAAAGTTACATTCCAGCGTCTGCTGAAACTCCAGCGCCTGCTTATCGTTCATCACCGCCCGACCGATCTCGGCGGTTTGCTGGGTGTTCAGGGTTTGTGAGGACACCGGCGTCAGCTTGCCGTCTATCTTCATCGCTGGCGGGAAGCCCGCCGTGATAAACAAGTCTGAAGCCTTGCGCGTGACCATCAGTTTCAGCAGGTCAGTGACGAACTTCTCCGTATGGGCGTGATCGCCCGTCGTTTGCGTGCTGTCCATATTGTTAGCCGATGATAGCGTCACGGTTCGCGGCCTTGGTGCGCGCTTCAGCAGCACTGATGACATTGCGTTTTACCAGGTCTTGCAGGTTCTGGTCCAGGGTTTGCATGCCCAGGCTCTGGCCGGTCTGGATCGCAGAATACATCTGGGCAATCTTGTTTTCACGAATCAGGTTACGAATGGCCGGGGTGCCCATCATGATTTCATGCGCGGCGACACGGCCTTGCTCATCCTTGGTTTTACACAGGGTTTGTGAAATCACGGCACGCAGCGATTCAGACAGCATGGAGCGCACCATTTCCTTCTCCGCCGCCGGGAACACATCGACCACCCGGTCTATGGTTTTTGCCGCAGAACTGGTGTGCAAGGTACCAAATACCAGGTGACCGGTTTCGGCCGCAGTCAACGCCAGGCGGATGGTTTCCAGGTCGCGCATCTCCCCCACCAGGATCACATCCGGGTCTTCACGCAACGCAGAGCGCAACGCATTCTCAAACGATTGCGTATGCGGGCCGACTTCACGCTGGTTGATCAACGACTTTTTCGAGGTGTGCACAAATTCAATCGGGTCTTCCACCGTCAGCACATGCGACATCTGTGATTCGTTGATGTAATCAATCATCGCCGCCAGTGTGGTGGACTTACCGGAACCGGTTGGCCCGGTCACCAGCACAATGCCACGTGGTGTATCAGCAATGTCCTTGAATACTTTGGGGGCATTCAGCTCATCCAGCGTCAGCACCTTGCTCGGAATGGTACGGAATACTGCGCCAGCGCCACGTTGCTGGTTAAAGGCGTTAACCCGGAAACGCGCCAGGTCAGGAATCTCAAACGAGAAGTCACATTCCAGGGTTTCTTCGTAGATTTTGCGCTGGCTGTCGTTCATGATGTCATACAGCATGCGGTGTACTTCGGCATGATCCATGGCTGGCAAATTGATCTTGCGCACATCGCCATGCACACGAATCATCGGTGGCAGGCCGGAGGACAAATGTAAGTCCGACGCTTTATTTTTAACTGAAAATGCCAATAAATCTGAAATATCCACAATCGACTCCAGTGATTATTTATATAATGTTGCTTTAGTTTTGTATTCTTAGTTCTTCGACACTTGTTTAGCTGCCATGACTGCCCTCTCTGACAATCTTGCCTGTATCCGCCAACAGATCGCAGACGCACAGGCACGTTTTCAGGCCACGCAACCTGTCACGCTATGCGCAGTGAGCAAAGCGCAACCGGCAGCGGCGATTCGCGCCGCCTATGACGCTGGTCAAACCGTGTTTGGCGAAAACTACCTGCAAGAAGCCCTGCAAAAGCAGGCTGAGCTTGAAGACTGTGCTATAGCATGGCACTTTATCGGGCCAATTCAAAGCAATAAAACACAGCCAATTGCCCGTCATTTCGACTGGGTACACTCGGTAGATCGCCTTAAAATTGCACAACGCCTGTCTGATGCACGCCCGTCAACGCTGGCTCCACTCAATATTTGCCTGCAAGTGAACATTAGCGAAGAGGCAAGCAAAAGTGGTGCCAGTGGCCAGGAGTTATTGGAACTCGCCTTAAATATCAAACAGTTGCCACGCTTGCAGCTACGCGGCTTGATGGCAATTCCGGCACCTTGCAGTGACATTGAGCAGCAGCGTGACCAATTTCGGCAGGTGCGCGCCCTGTTTGAACAATTGAACAGCCATGGCCTGCAACTAGACACATTATCCATAGGCATGAGTGGCGACTTTGCGGCTGCCATTGCCGAAGGCGCGACGCTGGTACGTATAGGCACGGCCATTTTTGGTACGCGCACCCCTTCTTTACCCACAGATTCAGTGATAAAAGGAACCTGATCACCATGCAATCACTTTCAGCCACACGCATTGCCTTTATTGGCGGCGGCAATATGGCACAAGCCTTGATGATAGGCCTGCAACAGCGCGCATTTAACATGCAGAACATCACTGTGGTTGACCCGGATACGGCCAAACACCCACACCTGCAAACGACTTTGGGCATCCACACCAGTGCCAGCCTGACGGCAGAGTCACTGGCGGCCGACATCATTGTGCTAGCCGTCAAACCGCAACAATTACAAAGCGTGGCGCTGGCGCTGGCCCCCTTGCTGCAATCACAGTTAGTGGTGTCGGTCGCTGCGGGCATACGCACGGCGGATCTGAGTCGCTGGTTAAATGGCTATCAAACCATCGTGCGCACCATGCCGAACACCCCGGCCCAGATTCAGGCCGGGATTACCGGCGTTTATGCCTTGCCTGCAGTCTCGGCCGCGCAACGCGCATTGGCCGATGCGGTGTTACAAGCCGCAGGCGAAGTTGTGTGGCTGGACGATGAAGTGCAACTGGATGCCGTGACTGCCATTTCTGGCAGCGGCCCGGCCTATGTGTTCCTGATGATAGAAGCATTGACTGCGGCGGGCGTTGCATTAGGCCTCAGTGAAGCACAATCGCTCAAACTGAGCCTGGCGACGTTTAAAGGCGCCAGCCTGCTGGCCGCTGGCAGCAGCACGCCGATCTCGACCTTGCGTGAGCAGGTCACCTCCAAGGGCGGCACGACCGAGCAAGGGCTGCTCAGCATGCGCGAGCATGATATTCATGGCATGATGCAAGATGCCGCTGCGCAAGCCGCACGCCGCGCCAAAGAACTGGGTGATCAACTGGGAGCACAAGCATGATGTTGCAAAACATGACGACTTTTTTACTCAATGCCGCCTTCGGCATGCTGACGTTTTTACTGGTACTGCGTTTTTTAATGCAATGGACACGTACTTCGTTCCAAAATCCTTTGGGTCAAATGACCATGGCACTGACCGACTTTATGGTCAAACCCGCACGTAAGCTGATTCGCCCGATCAAGCAGTGGGATTTATCGACATTGCTGCTGGCCTTATTGATGCAGATTATTTTGTTTGCCCTGTTGGCCTTGCTGACTGGCGCACCTGCCTCACCGTTTTTCTGGGTATGGCAAGCAGTGTTTGGCGTGCTGGGGCAAATGGTAGATGTGTTTTTCTATGCGATCTTACTGATGGCGATTTTAAGCTGGGTCAACCCTTACAGCCCGATTTACGGTGTCTTGACCCAACTGTCAGCGCCCATTCTGGAGCCATTACGCCGCATTTTGCCACCGATTCAGGGCTTTGACTTTTCTGCACTGGTCGCGCTGATTTTATTGCAAATGATCAGCCATATTGTGCTGCCAGGCCTGGCAGTGAGTATTCTTTAAGACAAGCAAAAACATAAAAAAGGACGACAGCTTGTCGTCCTTTTTTATTTATATCCACACAATATCAAACTCTTCCCGTCCGTACTGCGTATCCGGATGCAGCGACAACGGTTTTTTAATAAAGTCAGACAAACTGGCCAAGCTCTGCGACTCTTCATCGCCAAGCATATTAATCACTTCAGGTGACGCCAGAATCTTGAATTCTTTGGCGCTTTTAAACTGCTTGGACTCACGCAATACTTCGCGCATGATTTCATAGCAAATGGTTTGCGCAGTTTTGAGTTCGCCACGACCCTGACAGACCTGGCAAGATTCACACAACAAATGCGCCAGGCTCTCGCGTGTGCGCTTGCGCGTCAACTCAACCAGGCCCAGTGCAGAGAAGCCGTTGACATTGATACGCGCCCTATCCAGCGTCACCGCCTTGCGCAACTCCTCCAGCACCGACTCACGCTGCGCATCTTCATCCATATCAATAAAGTCGATAATGATAATGCCGCCCAGGTTGCGCAAACGCAGTTGCCGCGCAATGGTTTGCGCCGCTTCAAGGTTGGTTTTAAAAATGGTATCAGACAGGTTTTTGCCACTGACAAAACTGCCGGTGTTGACGTCTACCGTGGTCAGCGCCTCGGTCTGGTCAAAAATCAGATAGCCGCCGGACTTAAGTTCCACCTTGCGCGACAAGGCTTTTTCGATTTCGCTTTCAATGTCATAAAACTCAAACAGCGAACGCTCGCCCTTGTAGTGCATAAGCGGTTTGACGGCGTGTGAGACATACAACTCGGCAAACTCTTTCAGGCGCTCAAACATCTCGCGCGAATCGACACGAATACTGGTGGTTTCGGTACACACCACATCACGCAAAATGCGGCGCGGCAAACTCAGGTCATAAAAAATCAGCGAACGCTCACCAACTTTTTTGCTTTCGGCCTGGATTTTTTGCCAGACTTTGCGCAGGTACTCAATATCCGCCAGCAACTCTTCATCAGTCGCATTCTCAGACATGGTGCGGATAATGTAACCGCCTTCACGATCTTCCGGCAACAAGCCCAGCAGGCGATTGCGTAAAAACTCGCGTTCTTCCTCGATATCAATGCGCTGAGAGACACCAATGTGCTTCTGGTATGGCAAATAGACCAGAAAGCGGCCCGCAATACTGATTTCAGTGGTCAAACGTGCGCCTTTAGTGCCGATCGCCTCTTTAATCACCTGCACAATAATCGACTGGCCTTCATGCAAGACCTCCTGAATCGGCCTGGCGGTTTTAACCGCGCCATCTTCTGAATGACACTCCATGATATCCGCTGCATGCAGAAAAGCCGCACGTTGCAAGCCGATCTCGACAAAAGCGGATTGCATGCCTGGCAATACGCGCACCACGGTACCGCGATAGATATTGCCGACAATCCCCAGTGATGAAGCCCGCTCAATATGCAGCTCCTGCACAATGCCCTGCTCCAGAATCGCCACGCGCGTCTCTTGCGGCGTGACGTTAATCAGTACTTCTTGCGCCAATGACATATTGCTTTACCCGATCCCGATTCATTATCTTTTATACAAAGTTTACCATGCGTGCAGCAACTGCGCCGTTTCATGCAGCGGTAAACCCATCACACCGCTATAACTGCCATCAATGCGCTTGATCCACGCCCCGGCGCGCCCCTGTATGCCATAGGCACCTGCCTTATCCATCGGCTCGCCCGAGGCGATATAGTCCTGTAACACCGCTTGTGGCACCTGCATCATCTCAACCTCTGTGGTATTGAGTAAACAACGTACCTGACCGGCCTGATAAACCGCCACTGCCGTATGCACCACATGAATACTGCCACTTAAACGCGAAAGCATGGCCATGGCCTCACCAGCATCTGCCGGTTTGCCTAAAATATCCAGCCCCAAAGCCACGGTCGTATCCGCCGCCAGAATCGATAAACCACGCTGGCCATGCACCGCAGCCACAGCAAGCGCCTTTTCTTGCGCCAGGCGTAACACATATTGTGCGGGATCTTCGCCCGGCAAACTGGATTCGTCGATATCGGCAGGCACAATTTCGCATTGCACGCCCAACTGCGCCAGCAATTCCACACGACGCGGACTGCGTGACGCCAGGATGATCTTTTGTTGATGCATGAACATTCCACCAGCTTAACAAACAAGCCGCACAAGGTAACACAAACACAGTCTATTTTGCGCTAAAGGCAGTCCCAATTGCGATCCAGTTGCGGCCCAACTTGTACTAACAGGCGCCTGCCTCATTGTGTACAATAACCGCTCGTTTGTCTTTTCTCACCAAGCTATCCGCATGAACTCACTTGAACACTTGCTGCAGCGTGCCGAACAACTCATCACGCGCCTGGAAACCCTGCTACCCGCACCGCCCGCCGACATCAACTGGCAGGCCATCGCCTGGCGTTGGGTCAAGCACGGCGCACAAGGCCAGCTACAAGCCGTGGACCACCCACATGCAGTATTGCTGCAAGACATACACTTTATTGACCGACAAAAAACCGAAGTTGTGCGCAACACCCGGCAGTTTTTGCAAGGCTTGCCAGCCAACCACGTGTTGCTCACAGGCGCACGCGGCACCGGCAAATCATCATTAGTCAAAGCTCTGCTCAATAGCTATGCCGCCGAAGGCCTGCGCCTGATCGAAGTTGAAAAGCAGGATCTCAATGACCTGCCACAAATTGCGCAATTGATACGCCAGCGGCCGGAAAAATTTATTATTTTCTGTGACGACCTTACGTTTGAAGCCAACGACACCGGCTACAAAGCGCTCAAAGTCATTTTGGATGGCTCAATTGAAAATGCATCGCCTAACCTGCTGGTTTATGCCACCTCAAACCGCAAAAACCTGATGCCGGAATACATGGCGGACAACCAGCCAATTGTCGATAAAGGTGAAATCCGCCAAAACGACACCATAGACGAAAAAACCTCACTGGCCGAGCGCTTTGGCCTGTGGCTCTCGTTCTATAGCTTTGACCAGGACGAATACCTGAGCATCGCCGAGCACTGGCTGCAAACCTTTGGCATCCCCATGGATGACGCTGCCCGCCACGCCGCCCTACAGTTTTACCACACGCGAGGTGCCCGCAGCGGCCGCGTCGCCTACCAGTTTGCCAAAGACTACGCAGGCAAGCTGCAACTGGGCGCATAAAACACTGCGCATAGACGCATTCATCTTTAAACCATTTGCGCTTATCCGCATTGAAGCGTAGCTAGAAATAATATGACCAAACTCGTACAAGTCGCCGTTGCCATCCTGATCAAACCCGATGGCGAATACCTGCTCGCCAGCCGCCCCAATGGCAAAGGCTGGGCTGGCTGGTGGGAGTTTCCCGGTGGCAAAATCGAAGCGGGCGAAACGCCAGAACATGCATTGATCCGTGAATCCCAGGAAGAACTCGGCATCACCCCCACACAAATACAGCCGTGGATCAAACGCCGCTACGATTACCCGGCCACCCATGATGCCGAAGCCAAAACCGTGTTACTGCACTTCTTTTTCGTGCATGCATGGCAAGGTGAGTTACAAGCACGCGAAGGCCAGCAATTCGCCTGGCAACATCCGCAAAAGCTCAACGTCACCCCTGTGCTACCCGCCAATGCGCCAATTATGCAAGCTCTCAGCCTGCCACCGGTTTACGCCATCAGCAATGTGCAAGAGATGGGCGAACCCGCTTTCTTGCAAGCGCTAAAACAACAATTAGACCAAGGCCTGCAACTGCTGCAAATCCGTGAGCCACAGCTTGATAGCGCAGCATTGACTCAATTAAGCGAACAAGTATTACAGCTATGTGCGTCCTACGACTGCCGCTGCCTACTCAACAGCAGCCCAGAACAAGCCCAACGACTCGGTTACCAAGGCGTGCATTTAAATAGCCAGCGCCTGCTGGCACTCACACAAAAACCGGATAACTTGCTAGTCGGCGCCTCTTGCCACGACGCTGAACAACTGCAACAAGCGCAAGCCCTGCAATTAGACTTCGCCCTGCTGTCGCCTGTGTTACCGACAAAAAGCCACCCTGAAGCAACTGGATTAGGCTGGGAAAAGTTTGGTGAAATGCTGAATGGATTAGAAATCCCGGTTTATGGGTTGGGCGGTATGCGCTTGGAACACCTATCACAAGCACAATCCTGTGGTGCGCGTGGTATCGCTATGCAGAGGGCGTTGTGGTAAATATCAGCACCAGATAATCGCTGCTAGGTCCAAACCTTTCCACTTCTCTGCTAAAGTAATTTAGGCAGATGAGTTGACGCATTGATATTTGTATTTTAGGATGCACCAAACTTAATAAAAGTTAAAAATATTTAAATAAAGATCGCATCCATTCAACTAAGAAACATCTATGACGGAAAGCAATACGTCATTTAGGATGCCCACTTCACGCGAGGGGTAAAGGCATGCACTTATTAAAACAGGTGATTAATGAGACCCTTTGACAACGTTGCTGTTAGCGAAGTCTTTGAAGCCTATCCGGCCAATATGCGCATCAAGCTTTTGGCACTTCGTGAGCTTATATTTGAAACAGCTGGCTCAATTCAAGGTGTTGGCAAGCTTGAGGAGACTCTAAAATGGGGAGAGCCTGCCTACGTCACATCACAGAGTAAAAGCGGCAGCACTGTTCGCATTGATTGGGAAAAATCAAATCCATCACGGTACGCTATGTACTTTAACTGCAAAACAACGCTCATTGACACTTTCAGAACAGTTTTTCCATCCGAGTTTAAATTCGAAGGCAACCGAGCTATAGTATTTGATGAGTCAGATGTTGTTTCAACTGAAGCTTTAGCTTTTTGTGTAGCGGCAGCTTTAACTTATCATAGTAAAAGGCCCCTAACCCACCATTCAAGTGGAACGCCTAACGGTGCTCCTTAATTCCAACGTTAGGTGTTATGGAAATTCGAACGCTTCAAGAGTCAGATAAAGCTCTTTACAGTGAGTTATGGCGTAATGCTCTTGTGGAGCAAGACGAATTCTTCCGTATTTCTATTGAAGATGAACCATCCCCTCAAATTCAAACTAAGTTCTCAATTGATAGTTTTACCTTAGGTGCATTCATAAACACCAATCTTTTAGGCACTGTTAGTGTCGAGCGAGATGTACGAGCAAAGCTTGAGCACAAGGCGCTTTTATTCCGCATGTTTGTACACCCTTCCGCTGCCGGCAAAGGCGTAGGTAAAGCACTAGTAAACGAGGCCATTTCACAAGCAAGGTCTATACAAGGGTTAAGGCAACTGTATCTTACGGTATTAGACGTAAATGAAAGGGCTATACATTTGTATACATCCGCTGGGTTTGAAACATTCGCTCATGAACCTGAGTCAGTTAAAATTAAAAAAAAGTTTATTGGCGAGCTACAGATGGTTTACTTCGTAACAACACCTGACCAATCATTCAAGCGGGACTGGCTAAAGCCAGCCCCTTAATTCAAACGTTGGGCCTTTTGAACCAGATGCTCGAATCCATGTTGCTCTTCATCGCCGCTTATACGGCAGCGGCCATCTCAAGTGCGGCAGGCTTTGGAGGCGCACTATTGCTTCTGCCTCTACTGGCGGCAACGGTAGGTGTAACACAAGCTGTTCCATTGCTTACCATCGCTCAACTGATTGGCAATCTCTCACGAGTCGGTTTCGGTTTCACCCAAATTCACTGGAAACCAGTTGGGCTGTTTCTGCTTGGGGCTATTCCCCTCAGCATTTTGGGTGCTCTATCTTTCGTCCAACTACCGAAAGAGTTAATAACACGTACAATTGGAGCGGCCATATTAGTATTCGTCGCACTGAGATATTCAAGTCTATTGAAAATAAAGAACAGTTCAGCATTATTGGTTGCAGGCGGTTGTATAGTTGGATTCCTGTCTGGTTTGGCGGGCAGCGCAGGGCCGCTCGGAGCGGCCATTTTCCTCTCTTTAGGGTTACCCCCTGTTGCTTACATCGCGAGCGAGGCAACCACCGCTCTTGCAATGCATGGGGTAAAGTTGGTGGTTTACCAGCAACTCATTCCACTAAACCAGAGTCTTTGGTTCATAGCCGCACTGATGGGGTGCGCCATGATTCTCGGTACTTGGTCAGCTAAGCGGGTCATTGAGCGCATACCTCACGAAATATTTCAGCAATCTGTAACCATCTTTTTAGTTGCAATTGCTGGTTACATGGTAATTCATGGTTAGTAAGTGCCACATAGGCCCAACCCATCCATTAAGCAGAACACGCTAAACGCGCCCAATATGTCAAACGCTAGCCTTGAGGCTTAAGATTTATGAATGTTTCTGAACTACCATTTAACAAGCTCATTGGGCTGGAGTTAGCCCCCAAAGATAGTGACTTTCAAACAAGCCTGCCTGAAAACACCCAATACACCAATCATCTAGGTACCGTCCACGCCAGTGCTATGCTTGCAGTCGCTGAGGCTGCCTCAGGCGCTTTTCTAGCTAAGCAATTTTCTAGTTATTCAGGGTTTGTGCCTGTTGTTAGGCGTCTCGAGGCGAAGTTTCGTAAACCAGCGGTTGGTCAAATATCGGCAAGATGTGTCTTCACTCCAGAAATACTAGACATTTGGAAAGGCGAGCTGACAAGTCGCGGACGGCTATCCATAGCTATTCCAGTTGAGGTTGTTGATACCGCTGGGATTATCGTTATGTCTGCCACCGTTGAATGGTTTATTTCGAGTGCAGCCTAGCCCACTATTCAACTAGTACGGGCTAAAGCCTTAAAGGTAAAGTACTAGGCATTCACCCGCGAGTGCTCAACATAGCGCAAATGCATTTTACTGGTAAGTAGGCTATGCATTGACGTCCAGTCAACTGCCACTCTTGGCTAAAACAATAAAGTGAATTCATGCATCATTAGCTCTTCAAAAAACACCAGCTTGCAACACTCACACAACCAGCTATATACTAATGCAATATACATTTATTCAATGGAGACTTTGCATGAGTATCAGCACTGTTTTTATCAACAATAGAACTCAGGCAGTTCGGATTCCGGCAGATGTGCGCTTACCTGAAAACGTTAAGCAGGTGACGGTGCGGGCAATTGGCAAAGAGCGGATTATTGCCCCGCTGGAGTCAAGCTGGGATAGTTTTTTCATCAATCCATTACATGCAACTGATGATTTTATGCCTGAACGGGCAACACAAACGCAACCCGAGCGCGAGGCGCTGGAGTGATTCAATACCTGCTTGATACCAATATTGTGATTTATGTGATCAAGCATAGACCGATTGAAGTGCTTGAAACCTTCAATCAACATGCCAATAGAATGGCTATTTCAAGCATCACGTTGGCTGAGTTGTTTCATGGCGCAGAAAAAAGTAGCAAACCATCGCACAACTATGCCGTGATTGAGGATTTTGCCAGTCGGCTGGAGATATTCGCTTACGCAACTAAAGCAGCACATCACTATGGCAGTATCCGCAGTGAGCTAGAGAAACGCGGGCAACCCATAGGCGTGAATGACTTACATATCGCGGCTCATGCACGTAGCGAGGGGCTGGTATTAGTCACCAACAATCTGAAAGAATTCGAACGTGTGCCGGGATTATTACTTGAGAACTGGGTCAATCGCTGATTGAACCGCTTTTTATCACATATGAATACACAACAACCAAATAACCCTTTGCATGGCCTCACGCTTGAGCATGTCGTTGAGCAACTAGTCGAGCATTACGGCTGGGACAAACTCGCACAGAGAGTGAATATCAACTGCTTTAAGAGTGATCCTTCTGTGAAGTCTAGCTTGAAATTTTTGCGGAGGACGCCATGGGCGCGGGCCGAAGTAGAAAGCTTATATCTCGCAACTTTTGCTAAAAGTCACGGCTGATATTGATCGGGGTTTAACCCCATATGAATCGTTTTTAAATCAGGGCGAGGCTTTTACCGGCATGGTGACAAACTGGTCGGTNNTGCATGGTCATGCTGTGCATTTCTACCGTGCCAGCACGCTCTGTTTCTGCATACACAAGGGCGACATCCTGTGCGCTGGATAATGTGACGTAGGCGGCGCCTACAGATTGGCCTGGATTGGAAGCGCGTACCCAGGCATCAGTCAGTTTCACCTCTGCGTGCGCAATGCCTAGCCAGCCGATCAGGCAAACGCTGGTGACGAGGCGGGATAAGAAGGCTGTTTTTTGCATATTCAAGAATCCTGGCAACCAGTTAGTCTGGCTCGTATAAGTCTGGCGGGATGCTATCAGGAATACGAAACTTCTCCGTAGCCCAATCGCCGAGGTCGACCAGTTTGCAACGCTCACTGCAGAATGGGCGGTATGGATTAGCGGTGGAGTACTCTGAAGTTTCGCCACAAGACGGACAAGCCACCTTGCGGGATTTAACGGCGGGCTGTGTCAATTGTGTCCAGCCCCGGTAAAGTTACAGACGATCATCTTAAACGGGATGTCCTGCTCACAACCTTTGGGGCGTTGCACGAAATCCAACTTTTGAAAGCGGATATTGATCGCGTATTTATTGGCACTGACTTCAGGGAAGCATTCGTCGTGGTCTATCTCGATGCGTAACAATTGTGCCGGCTTATGACCGGACAATTGCTGCTGATAAGCGCCATGATGCGCCACCAGTGACAATACCTGGCCGCTGCCGCGCAACAATTGCAGAATCAGTCGAATCGACTCATACATAGGCATCAGTTTGGTCAGCCAGTTGTCGAAATCGTCCTTACGGCGCTCTGCGCCCAGGTAGAGCCAATGACGGTAAGACGGCAAATCAAACTCGCACACGCCACCAGGAATACTGGTGCGTTGCTTGACGCTCATTAACCAGTCATTTTCACGCAACGACTGGCCAAGTTTTTGATGGTCAGAACGCAAAGCGGTGGCACAGCGATCCAGGCTGGACAATGTGCTCGCCAGTGCATTGCGATCGATATTTGGATTGGTTTGCAGAAAGGATAACTGGACTTTGTGTCTGTCCAACTCTTGTAGCAGATCGACTTTCAAATCCCCGCGATCAATCAAATCCAGGATTTGCAGCATGGAAATCAGCGCGACATGATGACTGATCTCATGCCCAATCTCAATGTGGTGCAACATCTTGACGAACAGATCTTCTAGGCGGAGATAAGTTCTGATGCGCTCGTTAAATGGAAACTCGTAGCTCGACACGGCAGCCTTTTCTGTCAGCTGATACTTGAAAAGTATGCAATAAAAGCCTGATTATGAAACCCTTTTCACTCACTGGCAAGTCTTAGAGAAATTTTTATGAAACTCTAGCACTTTTTCCTGCAATTTAGCCAGTGTTTGATCGTTTTCGATCACCGAATCTGCAATGGCTAAACGCTCCTCGCGGCTGCTTTGCGCAGAGATCATGGCCTGTGCCATGCCTTCTGATAGTTGGCTGCGCTGTATCACGCGCGCAAGTTGCATCTGCTCATCGCAATCGACGACCAGCACGTGATCAATCATGCGCCAGTCATCACGGCTTTCCACCAGCAATGGAATCGCCAGCACCACGTAAGCATCGGCATATTGTGCTATCTGCCGGATAGCCTCCAAACGAATGGCCGGATGCATAATTTGATTGAGTTGATCCAGCGCATCTGGCTCGGCAAAGACCAATTCGCGTAATTTTGCCCTATCCAGCTGGCCATCAGCATTAAACATGGCATCGCCAAATTGCGTGCGTACCGCCTGCATGGCCGGGCTACCAGGCGCGCTCATGTCACGGGCGATATGGTCTAAATCGACTACGGGCACGCCTAATGCCATAAACGCGTTGCATACTTCGGTTTTACCACTGCCTATGCCGCCAGTCACGGCCACGACTTTGCTCATGATGGTGCTCGTTACGGTATCAGGTAATAGGAAGCCAGCGCTTGTCCGTAAAACAAGGCAGCAATACCACCCAGGGCTAAAAATGGGCCAAACGGGATCGCGGTTTGGCGTGTTTTGCCTTTCAGCAAGATCAGGCCGATGCCAATCACACTGCCCACCACTGAGCTCAGCAAAATAACGGCGGGCAATAGCTGCCAGCCAAACCAGGCACCAATGGCGGCCAGGAGTTTAAAGTCACCATAGCCCATGCCTTCTTTGCCAGTGACCAGTTTAAATAGCCAGTAGACTGACCACAACACCAGATACCCTGCCATCGCGCCGACGACGGCTGAAGTCAGGTCGGTAAAGCCGTATTTGATATTAAGCAACAAGCCCAGCCACAACAAAGGCAGCGTAATGTCATCGGGTAGCAACTGCGTGTCAAAGTCGATAAACGTCAATGCGACCAGCGCGAACACGAACACTAGGGCAAATACGGTCAACATGCTGTAGCCATACTGTACGGCCACCCCCAGCGACAGCAAGCCAGTTAATAACTCAACCAATGGATAACGCACAGAGATCGAGGCTTGACAGCCGCGGCAGCGCCCACGCAGAAACAGGTAGCTGATGACAGGAATATTTTCGATGGCGGTAATCCGGTGTCCGCAATGCGGGCAAGCCGAGCGCGGGGTCACAAGGTTATATTTGGGCTGCTCCGGCGCAGTTTGCCCTTGTAAATCCAGGCAACTGGCATGCCATTCACGCTCCATCATTTTCGGTAAACGATGTATCACCACATTGAGGAAACTCCCCACCAACAAGCCGATCAGCAGGCACACAGCTTGTAAGAAATGGGGTTGCGTCTGCATTAAACTTAAAACGGGTTCAAGGATTTCTGACATGATACCGATAACATAGTTAAGGTTGCTGCATGATCGCATCGTTAATGCAAGTAAGCAAGGCTAAAAGACGGCAAAACCTGTTTAAAAGCCGCTTTCACCGCCTTGAAAACCACTTGCCTGGCACCATTTATGTGTAAGATGGATACTACAGTGCAACCGACCAGGTATGTATCTGTGTTTAAGTGACATCCGTTATCAAGTGAAGGAAGTTGCCTATGTCTGATCAAATCAAATTTACGCCACCGACCGAAGCAGGCCTCAATCAGGTCGAGTTAAATCAAGTCGAGCATCCTGCCTGGGATGAGCCCGTCATTTGCCGGGTAGAAGTTGACTTGCCAGGCTGGCTGACAAAACTGACCGGACAATCACACTGGGAAGTCTACAGTGAAGAGGAAGAGGAAAACTGCATCAGCTTTGGCATGCGCTCACTACAAACACGCGGCTTGCACAAAGCGGCCGAGCTGATTGCTGAAAAGGATATGCAGGCAGAAGTGACGTTGTACCACAACGGCTACGCAGTGGTCGACGTCAATGGACAGTCATTGTTTGATGGCGCGCTCACCAACGCCACCAATGATTGTGCACGACTAAGCTACTACCACGTCAGTGGCGAGCCAATCGCATTGAACTGATATTGCAAAAGTAGATTGAACTGAAGCTGTCACAGTCAGCCTGGCCACAGGCTGACCGCCTAATTATTGCTGACGACTGACAGAGAAGTTAGCCAAATCCAGCAAGGCCTGCTTGGCTGCTGTTGGCGCGAATACGGATAAGGCCTCACAGGCCAGCCTGGCTTCCTTTTGTGCGACAGAGCGCACGTAATCAAATGCTTTCACCGCATGCAAAATTTCCAGCACAGCGCCTAACTGAGACACCTGCCCTTCCAGCAAGGCCTGCTTCACCAGATCGGCTTGCGCTGCTGGTGCTTGTTGAATCGCATACAACATCGGCAGCGTCACTTTGCCTTCCGCCAGATCATTGCCTAAGGTTTTGCCTATTTTCTCGCTGTCGCCGGTTAAATCCAGCACATCATCAATCAACTGAAACGCAGTGCCTAAATGCATGCCATACGTGGCCAGACCCTCTTCCTGCTCAGCATTGGCCTGGCACTGCACAGCGCCCAAACGTGTCGCTGCTTCAAACAGTTTGGCTGTCTTAAAGTGGATCACCTGTAAATAATCCTGCTCACTGACGCCAATATTGCGCACATTAAGCAGCTGCAACACTTCGCCTTCAGAAATCACATTGGTCGCATCGGCCAAGATCTCCATCACGCGCATGTTTTGCAACTTCACCATCATCTGGAAGGCGCGTGAATACAAAAAGTCCCCCACCAATACACTGGCCGGGTTGCCATACACATGATTAGCTGTCGACTTACCACGACGCAGCTCAGACGCATCTACCACGTCATCATGCAACAAGGTCGCGGTATGAATAAATTCGATGATGGCGGCTAATGAATGGTGCGCCGGCGTCACCGCGCCAGCCAAATCGCCGGACATTAATACCAGTGCCGGACGCAAGCGCTTGCCACCACTGTGGATGATGTATTCCGAAATTTGATTAATCAGCGGAACTTGAGATGACAAAGACTGGCGAATAACGGCATCCACCTGCTGCATATCGCCTGCAATCCGCGCCAAACAAGCATTTAGAGACACTGAAACACCAATGAAAAAACAAAGTTAAAGCATACCATACCTGCCCCGCCTCTCGCTACGCTCAACGCGGCAGAATATACATACAGACAGCCTTGATCATGCAGCAAGTCCGGCGAATAAGCGGCAAATACATGATGGATGACAGAAAAGAAAAAAGCCTTGCTTCCGAAGAAACAAGGCTTTTTATTTTTGGCGCGCCCGGAGCGATTCGAACGCCCGACCCTTTGGTTCGTAGCCAAATACTCTATCCAACTGAGCTACGGGCGCCAAGGTTTGCTGCTATGCAACAAAAACAGCATTATAACACTATTTTAAGCTTTGTGGCGGTGCAGATTCACATCCAACAACCAATCTACCAAAAACAATACCCGCACGGAGCAAGGTTTTTGGCGGTGAGCGAGGGATTCGAACCCTCGATACAGGTTTAAGCCCATATGCTTCCTTAGCAGGGAAGTGCCTTCGACCTCTCGGCCAGCTCACCTTATTAAAACAATCAAGTCCTAATAAAAACCAACACAGCTTACGCTGTTTTCTTTGCAGCATTGCTACTGCATCGAAGGGCGCCATACTACGTGAAAACCCTTCAGAAATCAACGTCAAAAACAAGAATGTTTTATTTCTTTACATAAAGGAAACGTGAAATCAGCGAGCGAGCGGGATGAAGTGCAAGGCGCACGGAACGCAGAAACCGGAATGTACTGTAGTACATGAGGATTTTGAGTACCGCGTAACGCAGCAATTCGCCCGCGCAGCCGCTTATTCCGCGTTTCTATTAAGCGTTTTCTAAACCGAACGCTTTATGCAGCACGCGTACCGCCAGCTCCATATATTTCTCCTCGATCACCACGGCGATTTTAATTTCGCTGGTAGAAATCATCTGGATATTAATGCCCTCTTCGGCCAGTGTACGGAACATCTGGCTGGCAATGCCCACATGTGAGCGCATGCCCACGCCGACCACAGACACCTTAGCGATCTTGTCATCGCCACTGATTTCACGTGCCTGGATATGGCCTTGCACCTTATCGCGTAACAAGGCCAGCGTCTTATTCATTTCATTCTTATGCACGGTAAAAGTAAAGTCAGTGGTGCCATCAGCGCCGACGTTCTGGATAATCATGTCGACATCGATATTGGCATCTGCCACCGGGCCCAGGATTTGATAAGCGATGCCTGGTTTATCAGGCACGCCAGTCACGGTAATTTTCGCCTCATCGCGGTTAAAAGCGATGCCGGAGATAATTGGTTCTTCCATGTTTTCCTCATTTTCTTCGAATGTGATCAGTGTGCCATCGCCTTCTTCTTCAAAGCTGGACAGTACACGCAATTTGACTTTGTATTTACCGGCAAACTCCACAGAACGAATCTGCAGCACTTTAGAGCCTTGAGAAGCCAGTTCCAGCATCTCTTCAAAAGTGATTTTTTCCAGGCGGCGCGCTTCAGGCACCACGCGAGGATCGGTGGTATACACGCCATCCACATCGGTATAAATCTGGCATTCATCGGCTTTTAACGCGGCAGCCAAGGCCACACCAGTGGTATCAGATCCACCACGGCCCAGCGTGGTGATATTGCCATTGGCATCCACGCCCTGAAAACCTGCCACCACACAGACATAGCCGTCATCGAGGTCTTTTTTCAGGTTGTGCTGGTCAATATCCAGAATACGCGCTTTGTTATACGCATCATCGGTCAGAATTTTGACCTGAGTGCCGGTATAGCTTTTTGCCTTGATACCAAGCTCCATCAGCGCCAGGGCAGTCATGCCTATAGTCACTTGCTCACCGGTGGACACCATGACGTCCAACTCACGTGGATCCGGATCCGGCATGATCTCCTTGGCCAAGGAGATCAAACGGTTGGTTTCGCCGGACATGGCAGATACCACGACCACCACTTGATGCCCCATGGCTTTATAGCGCGCAACACGACGCGCCACATGACGGATACGCTCGGGATTGGCGACTGAGGTGCCACCATATTTTTGTACGATTAATGCCATTATTTCGCTCTGTTAATCAATTGAATTAATTTAGTTTTGCTTCTGCCCAAGCCTTCACGCTTGCCAGTGCCTGCGGCAAACTGGCTGGCTCGGTACCACCAGCCATCGCCATGTCCGGCTTGCCACCGCCCTTGCCACCGACCTGGCCTGCCACATGGTTCACCAGCTCACCTGCTTTCACCTTGGCCGTTAAATCAGCAGTTACGCCTGCTGCCAGGCTGACTTTACCGTCAGTCACACTGGACAAGACAATGACGGCAGATTTGAGTTTATCCTTGAGCTTATCCATGGTTTCGCGTAAAGCATTGGCATCAGCACCTTCCAGCGTTGCCGCCAACAATTTGACGCCATTGATATCCAGGGCTTGCGCCGCCAGGTCATCGCCCTGCGAGGATGCCAATTTGGATTTCAAGCGTGCAAGTTCCTTTTCCAGCGACTTTACGTTATCCATCACTTGGGCGATCTTGGCAGGCAGCTCATGCGCTGGCGCTTTCAACTCACCAGCCACCTGATTAATCAGGGCTTGTTGCGTCTGCACCAGCTTCAATGCGCCCTCGCCGGTGGTCGCTTCCACGCGACGCACGCCAGCAGCCACACCGCTCTCAGCAGTAATCTTAAACAAACCGATATCGCCGGTACGGCTGACATGTGTCCCCCCGCATAATTCACGGGAAGTACCAATATCCAGCACGCGTACTTCGTCACCGTATTTTTCACCAAACAGCATCATGGCACCGGTTTGCTGCGCAGACTCAATGTCCATCACACGGGCTTGCGTGGCTGCGTTGGCAAGAATTTCCGCATTCACCAAGGTTTCCACTTTGGCAATCTCTGCATCCGTCAGCGGCGCATTATGCACAAAGTCAAAACGGGTTTTTTCNNCGCATGGTGTTGGCACGCGCTTGCAAATTGACTTTGGCAGCTAACGTATCACCGACTGACAAGCTGCCGGTTTTGAGTACGCCATGGTGACCAAATACCGCCGCCTGGATTTTTTGCGTATCTTCTACAGCAAAAATACCGTTGGCAGACTTGAGTTCACCGCTATCACCAATCTGGCCACCAGACTCGGCGTAAAAAGGCGTGTCATCTAGTACCACCACCCCCATGTCGCCCTCGTTTAAGGTGTTGACCGGGCTACCGTCTTTATACAATGCTAATACGTTGGCCTGCGTTTCCAGCTTGTCGTAACCGTGGAAAGTCGTCGCCGCGCCATCATATTCAAGATTCAGCGCCATCTTGAATTTACCGGCCGCGCGTGCCTGTTCTTTTTGACGCGCCATGGCAGCATCAAAACCAGCCGTATCCACGGTCACTCCACGCTCGCGGCAGATATCTGCGGTCAAATCCAGCGGAAAGCCGAAGGTATCATGCAACTTAAACGCCAGGTCGCCATTAAAAATAGCAGGTTTGGTCGCCAGTTCGGCTTCCAGAATCTGCATGCCGTTTTCAATGGTTTCAAAGAAACGGTCTTCTTCCTGCTTGAGGATGTCGGTGATGCGTACCTGGTTACTAATGAGCTCAGGATACGCCTCACCCATTTCAGCCACCAGATCCGCGACCAGCTTGTGGAAGAATGCGGCCCTACAGCCTAATTTGTAACCATGACGAATCGCGCGGCGGATAATGCGACGCAGCACGTAACCACGGCCTTCATTGCCAGCAATCACGCCATCGGCGATCAGGAAGGAACAGGCACGGATATGGTCGGCCAGCACTTTGAGTGAGGGGCTATCCAGGTCAGCGGTATGGGTTTCGCGTGCAGCTGCTTTAATCAGCGCCTGAAACAAGTCGATTTCGTAGTTGGCATGCACACCCTGCAACACGGCAGAAATACGCTCCAGGCCCATACCGGTATCGACCGACGGTTTGGGCAAGGGATGCATCACACCTGCTTCATCGCGGTTAAACTGCATGAAGACGTTGTTCCAGATTTCGATGAAACGGTCGCCGTCTTCATCAGGTGAACCTGGAGGACCTCCTGGAATATGCGCACCGTGGTCATAGAAAATCTCGGTACAGGGACCACAAGGACCGGTATCACCCATCATCCAGAAGTTGTCAGACGCATAACGCGCGCCCTTGTTGTCGCCAATGCGGACAATTTTATCCGCAGGCACGCCGACTTCTTTATTCCAGATATCGTAGGCCTCGTTATCTTCCGCATAGACAGTGACCATAAGGCGCTCTTTGGGCAAGGCATACACTTCGGTCAACAACTCCCAGGCAAACTTGATCGCATCGCGCTTGAAATAATCGCCAAAGCTGAAGTTACCCAACATCTCAAAAAAAGTATGGTGGCGAGCGGTATAACCGACGTTTTCGAGATCGTTATGTTTACCGCCTGCGCGTACGCATTTCTGGGCTGACGCCGCGCGGGTATAAGCGCGCTTGTCAAAGCCGAGAAACACATCCTTAAACTGGTTCATACCCGCATTGGTGAACAGCAGGGTCGGGTCACCATGCGGCACCAGCGAACTGGAAGTCACCACCTGGTGGCCTTTGGAAGCAAAAAAATCCAGGAAAGCCTGGCGGATTTGCTTGCTGGAAGGGTTACTTCCGTAACTAACTGTAGTCTTCTGGACTGTCATTTTCTGCGTGTCTATTCAAAATATGTTTAATCACTTGAAACGTAAAACCGCGGCTTTGTAAAAAACGGGCTTGTTTCGCCCATTCTTCACGCGTCGTCGCGGCCGCTTTAAACTTTTTGCGCCAGACTTCCCTGGCGCGTGCTACTTCATTCTCTTGCAAACCGGCAACGGCTTCGGCAATCAAGGCGTCATCCACCCCTTTTTCGCGCAACTCGTTAGCCACCCGTGCCGCCCCAAATTTGGCCTGGCGCGCATGCACCATTTGTTCGGTGTAGCGTGCATCACTTAACCAGCCGCGCGCTTGAAAATCTGCGATCAAGGCCGGTATATCATCGGCTTCATCGGCGTAAGCCTTAAGCTTTTGCGCCAGCTCGGCCGCAGAATACTCCCGCTTACTTAATAGCTCCAGCGCACGCCGGCGTAAGGATTTTTCTAACGGCTTTTTTGCTGGGGGTGGTGGCAACGGAATTAATCGTCCTCGCCTCTGGCTGAAGGCATGCTATCGGCCAGCACATTCGAGTTGTCGCGAATCTTGGCTTCGATCTCTGCCGCAATCGCTGGATTTTCACGCAGGAACTCTTTGGCGTTTTCTTTACCCTGGCCGATTTTTTCACCGTTGTAGCTATACCAGGCACCGGCTTTTTCCACCAGCTTGAGGTTGGTGCCGAGTTCAATCACTTCGCCCAGGCGTGAAATGCCTTCGCCGTACATGATGTCAAATTCGGCCTGCTTAAATGGCGGCGCGACTTTGTTTTTAATCACTTTGACGCGGGTTTCAGAACCAATGACTTCATCGCCCTTTTTAATCGCGCCGGTACGGCGGATATCCAAACGTACAGAAGAGTAGAACTTCAGTGCGTTACCGCCTGTGGTGGTTTCCGGGTTGCCAAACATGACGCCAATTTTCATACGGATCTGGTTAATAAAAATCACCAGCGTATTGGTACGCTTGATATTGCCGGTCAACTTGCGCAGCGCTTGCGACATCAAACGCGCTTGCAAACCCATATGGCTATCGCCCATTTCGCCTTCAATTTCAGCACGTGGTGTCAGCGCCGCAACCGAGTCAACGACCACGATATCGACAGAACCAGAACGCACCAGCATGTCTGCAATTTCCAGTGCTTGCTCGCCGGTATCCGGCTGGGAAATCAGCAACTCAGGCACATTCACGCCCAGCTTGGCCGCATATTGCGGATCCAACGCATGCTCGGCATCGATAAACGCGGCCACGCCACCCAGCTTTTGCATTTCTGCAATAGCGGACAAAGTCAGTGTAGTTTTACCCGAGGATTCCGGGCCATAAATCTCCACGATCCGGCCACGCGGCAAACCGCCTACGCCCAGCGCGATGTCCAGACCCAGCGAACCGGTGGAGACGACTTGCAAGTCCTCACCGATATCGCCGTCGCCCATGCGCATAATGGAGCCTTTGCCGAACTGTTTTTCAATTTGAGAGAGTGCGGCGGCGAGCGCTTTGCTTTTGTTGTCATCCATGCTGATTGCTTTCTTTGACCAATAAAAATGCGTTGTTTACACAAACGCTATATACTTCAAACAATAACTTCTAATTATTTCATAAATCGACCATCAGTGAAATGGCGAAGCCATGAATTAGGCGAGTGAATGCCAACTGCGAACGCTCACCGGCGACTGTCAATGAATAACGACAAGATCGCCGATTTGAACGCAGTGGCTGTCAACCGTTAGATGACAGGTGCGTTAAAGCTTCAGGGAGCATTAATTTGTTTTCCGTGTGAGGAGAATTTATGAAAATCGTAAAATATATTTTGACGTTCACGCTGGGCAGCCTGGCTGCCTTTAGCGCACAAGCACAGGACAACTGGTCTGTCGGCGTGGTGGTCGGCAATCCGTACCCACCTGCTTACTACGCACCACCTCCGGTATATTATGCGCCACCACCAGTGGTCGTTTACCGCCATCCGCAAAGTAACTTCTATGGCGTGCCAGCAGTGGCTTATCCGCAACCAGCGCCTGGATTTATCCAGTTTTCGTATGGAAACGGCGGCTATGGCGGTTACAACTACGGCCCGAGAAACTTTTACGGTGGTGGCTGGAATGGCGGCGGCGGCCATGGCCACGGCCACCATCATCACCGCTAGTTTTGATTACAACGCATTAGCCATCTTTAGCAAGCCAGCCAGCAAATAGCTGGCGGCCTGCTCACGCACTTGCGTTCTATCGCCTTCAAAATGACGGGTTTCTATCACCGTAGTATTGCCGCTGTCACCATCACCGCGAGATGCCCAGGCAAAGCACACAGTGCCGACTGGCTTGTGCAGTGACCCGCCACCTGGACCAGCAATGCCGGTGATGGCAGCACTCAGGTGTGCCTGACTATATTGCAACGCCCCCAGCGCCATAGCTTCGGCCACTGGCTCGCTGACTGCACCAAACTCGACAATCAATGCAGCAGGCACACCCAGCATTTCAGTTTTTGCCGCATTGCTGTAGGTGACGAAACCACGGTCAAACCAGCCTGAACTACCGGCGATGGCAGTTACCGCTTGCGCAACCATCCCGCCAGTGCAGGACTCGGCGAGCGCCAGTTGCCAATGCTTTGCTTGCAGCACCTGCCCCAGGCTAGTGCTTAACTCAAGCAGCATAGTCATGACAAAAATCCTTGCGCGACTTGCAATACCAGCATGGCCATGATTGCGGCCAAGACATCATCCAGCATCACCCCAAAGCCACCTTTTACGCGCTGATCGACCCAGCCGATCGGAAAAGGCTTCCAGATATCGAACAAGCGAAAGCTGGCAAATGCCGCCAAGCCCCAGCCCAAGGTGAAGGGCACCGTGATCAACACCGCGGCCATCGCCACCACTTCATCCCACACAATGGCACCATGGTCACTGACACCTAGTGCGCGCCCTGTCACTTCACAACACCAGACGCCGAGCAAGAACAACACGCCTAAACTTAAGCACTGCTGTGCGAGTGGCAAATTCATCAATAGCCAATACAGTGGAAAGCCCAATAATGTGCCGACGGTACCGGGCGCTTTGGGCGACAAGCCGGTGCCCAGGCCAAAACTCAGGCAATGTAAAGGATGTGAAAATAGCAAGCGCCAACTTGGCGGCTGCGGTGGCTGACGGTTATTAGCCAAAATGCGCATACCCTTTCTGCGATAAGTCGATACGGGCCTCACCGTTCAACACCTGCAAACCTGCATGCGCAGTCACTTTGCCGATACGGCTCAAGGGCAACCCCAGTTGCGTTGAAAGTGCCTGCAAAGCATCCCTGTGCTGCGGCGCAGCAGTAAAACATAATTCATAATCATCGCCACCGGCCAACACTGCCTGTTGCAACACAGAGTCAGTCACTGACGACAGCGGCAACAATGGCTTAGGCATCGCCGCCCAATCCAGCTCAGCACCAACGGCAGACGCCTCTAGTATGTGCGCCAGATCTGCCAGCAAGCCATCTGAAATATCCAGTGCGGCGGTCGCCATGCCACGCAATGCCAGCCCTAACGCCACGCGCGGTTGCGGGTGGTGCATGGCCGTGGCCAGCGCAGCGAGTTCTTCGGCATGCACATCCAGCTTGCCTAAACGATGCTGCAACCATAAGGCAGCTTGCCCCAATACGCCACTGACCCAGATATCATCGCCCGCTTGCGCGCCATTGCGCTGCAATGCCTGGCCTTGTGGCACTTCGCCCATGATATTAATCGCGATATTCAAGGGCCCGCGCGTGGTGTCACCGCCAATCAGTGACACGCCAAAAGCATCAGCACAGGCAAACAGCCCTTCACTAAACCTTTGCAACCAGGGCCCATCAACCTCTGGCAAGGCAATGGACAAGGTGGACCATTTTGGCTCGGCGCCCATGGCGGCCATATCACTGACATTCACCGCCATCGACTTCCAGCCGATGGCAAATGGGTCAATATCGGCAAAAAAATGTGTACCTGCCACTGACATATCTGCCGACACCGCTAGCTGATAGCCAGGTCGCACGCGAATCAGGGCCGCATCATCGCCCACGCCCAGATCAGCTTTTGCCGGCCGGGTAAAATATTTGGCGATGAGCGCAAATTCAGCCACGACGACTCTGCCACCAGCGCAACCACACGGTGGCTATGCCCCAAGCCAGCAAAATACCAACGACATCCGCCAGCCAGTCATAGACGCTGGGCTGCCTGGTGGTGGTCAGTATGCCTTGCAATACTTCCATCAGCGCACCAAATGCGGTCAGCCCGAACAAAGTCGTTTTAGGAAAACGTTGAAATGCCAACAAGCCCCAGAAAGTGACACCACCAAAGGCAATCACATGCTGAATTTTGTCTTTGTAAATCGAGCCATCGTTTGTTGGCGCCATTTCCATCAGCAACAAATAGGTCAGCAAAGCAAAACAACTTATAAAAATCAGCCGGGAAATGGTGTGGTAACGCATGCAATCTCTTTAATTACTGAAGAATTGAGTTTATTTACGAATGGCAGATTTAGGACGAAAAGATTTGACGATGGTTTCGTCAGTTTCCAGATAAGGCATCGGTTTGTCGCTGGTCGCCAGCAAATCCAGGCAATACGGCACTGCCGCAAAAATACCCGGCACCAGCGTATTGCCTTCGTTATCTTTAAGGCCTTCCAGCGTTTCCTGTATCGATTTGGGCTGTCCCGGCAAGTTAATCACCAGGCATTGCTTGCGGATCACCGCCACCTGGCGCGACAAAATCGCCGTTGGCACAAAACGCAAGCTGATTTGCCGCATTTGCTCACCGAAGCCTGGCATGTCACGGTCGGCAATCGCCAATGTCGCCTCCGGCGTTACATCCCTGAGCGCAGGGCCGGTGCCGCCCGTGGTAAGCACCAGGTGGCAACCTTCTTCGTCCACCAGTTGCTTGAGAGTCTGGGAAATGGTCGCTTGATCATCGGCAATCAGACGGCTGGATACTGTATATGGAGAGACCAGGGCTTGCGCCAGCCAGGCGGTAAGCGCCGGGATGCCCTTGTCTTCATATACGCCTTGCGAGGCACGATCACTGATAGAAACTAATCCAATGCGCGCGAATTGTTCTTGCATAACCTGGTCTATGTCAATGGTGACTGTGTTAATGTACCAATACATCATAACATTACAACCTGCCATTCGATCATGGAGAATTCGATGAACCCCCTGTGCAAG
Organism: Methylophilus sp. UBA6697; assembly: GCF_002454655.1. NCBI lineage: Bacteria > Pseudomonadati > Pseudomonadota > Betaproteobacteria > Nitrosomonadales > Methylophilaceae > Methylophilus > Methylophilus sp. UBA6697. Next base: position 40,584 of record NZ_DKJH01000003.1, on the reverse strand, counting down.
CCTGGACAGTCCGTTATGCCCGCCCCTTCCTTATCAAGCAAGTGGTCCTTATATATTAAGCATGCTGCCATGCTGGTAGCCCTGGCCTTCAGCCCTGCCACCTGGGCAGAAGACAACCCTTACAGCAACCATTACCAGGCACAAAATCAGGGTGATTTACACTCGTTGCAAGCGAACCCAGAACCGCAGCTGTTCAGTGGTACGCGCCGCGATGAAGACAATATCAGGATGCTGGAAAACGGCTACGACCTGATGGGATTCAGTAGCTTTGAAGCGGGCGAAGTCGATGCCGAGCAAGCCCGCAACCATGGCCGCGCTATCCAGGCCGACAGCATCCTGGTTTATATGAAAAAGGCTGGCGGCGCTTCGCCGTCATCCAGAATGGAAGTCATCAAAGAAGCGGTTAAAAAAGGGCAATCACTGACCGAAAAAGATGTGGCGGCAACCGCCGGCAGCTATCGCTATTACGCCACCTACTGGGCAAAACTGCCACCTCCGCTGCTGGGTATCCATGTGATTAAACTGGTGCCTAAACAGGCGACGCAGGGTGAGAATGTGCCAACTAGCACTGCCAGCAGTGAGGGCGTACGCGTGATTGCAGTGATTCATGGCTCTGCAGCTGAAAAAGGCGGTGTGGTGCGTGGCGATCAATTACTGAGCCTCAACAACGAAAAAGTGGATGATGCGGCCCAACTCTCCAACCTGGTGAGAAAATACCGTGGCAAAGCCGTCAAATTGCAATTAGAGCGACAAGGAGAGCCACTGGCGACTGACGTACAGTTATAACGGCCACGACGTTAGTAGCCCCCGAGCGATTGCCACCCTACTCCTCATGTAAGCGGCCATCCCTTTGTTAAAAATAGAATTACAGAAAGTGTTGTGCATGTTTCAACCTACCTTCGAGCATCAGGCAGCCCGTGAAGCTGCCGGTGACCTGGACGATATCCAATTCTTGCGGGCGCTGTTCGACGATATCCGCCCCAAGGTGTCAACCGACATTGAGAGCGCCAGCAAGGCGTTACAGGCTTTGTGCTTTCTGCTGCAGCAACATCCACAGTATGCCTTGTCATTGCGTAACAGCTTGCTCAGGTTACTGGACGAAAAAAGTGTGATTTCGCTCTATTCCGACCATGGCATCCAGTCTGACCTTGGTTTTTTCACCGAAATCTACCGCCGCCTCTGGCACAAGCTACTGCCCGATGTGCCAGACCCCAAATACCTGAAAGATGTGTTTGGGCAGATATTTCACAAAAACAGTGATGTCGACTGGGTTATTGGTATGCCTGACACCGTCTGGCGCGACTTCATGCAGACACTGGACATCAGCCAGGGTGACGCGCAGCAACAGCAAAACTGTATCCAGGAAGTCAAAGATGCACTACAGGTGCTGTCATATCGCTTATCCGCTTCCGGACTGGATCCCGAGCTGATTTTGCAACATGAAGACCTGGAGTCGAATGGCTCGCCGTTTATTACGCAAAACATCGAAATTCAACAGTTTCTGGCACTGCCGGCGATTCAGGCAGAAGACATCCAGCATTTGTACAGCGTGCTCAAACGCTGCGAGCAGCTGACGTATGAAATCCGCAAATCGAATGCCAAAACCGGGACCAGCATTTCGCTCACGGCGCTGATGCAACGCATATTGCAGCAAATTCAACGCATGCAGTTATTGCTGGATATTTTGCATGGCCTGATCCTGAAGCATGATGTCAGCCATGCCATCACACGCTTGCTCAAACAACTGGTAGATGCCGAATGCAAGAAAAACAACCTGTCTGAATACTGGCGCCAAAATACTGAATTACTGGCCTTGCGCGTGACTGAAAACGCCAGCCACACCGGCGAGCATTACATCGCGCAGCACCGCAATGAATACTTCAAACTGATGGGCTCCGCCATGGGCGCGGGCATTATCATCGCCATCATGGGCATGATTAAAATCATGATTGCCAGCTACCACCTGCCGCCGCTGACAGAAGCAATCTTGTTTAGCCTCAATTACGGCCTGGGCTTTGTCATTATCCATTTGCTGCACTTTACCGTCGCCACCAAACAACCGGCGATGACGGCGGCAACCATCGCTTCCACCATAGATGACCATGGCCACGATAGCAAAAACATCCATAACCTGGTGAATATCGTCGCGCAAACCACCAGCAGCCAGACCATTGCCATTCTGGGTAATGTGGTGGTGGTAATTCCGATGGCGATCCTGATTGACTGGCTGATCATGCAAGCCACCGGCCATCATTTTATTGGCACAGAAAAAGCGCATGCCTTACTGGATAGTAATAACCCGCTAATCAGCCTGACAGTCATGTATGCCGCGGTAGCGGGTGTCTGCCTGTTTTTATCCGGGCTGATCGCTGGCTACCACGACAATTTAGCCGCTTACAACCGGATTCCGGAGCGTTTAGGCCATTTGCACTGGCTGCAAAACCTTCTAGGCAAGGATCGCCTGTGGCGCATTACCGAATATATCCGCCACAACCTGGGAGCGCTGGCGGGTAACTTCTACTTTGGCTGCTTGCTGGGTTTTGCGTCCGGCTTGGGCGTTATGTTGGGCTTGCCGCTGGATATCCGCCACGTCACTTTTGTGGCGGCATTTGCCGGCTACGCTTTGCCAGCCCTGGACTTTCAGGTCAGTCACTACATTATTGCAACCACCATACTCGGCATTGCATTAGTCGGCACCACTAACCTGATCACCAGCTTCGGCCTGGCGATTTATGTAGCGATGAAATCGAGGAAAGTGCGTTACCGTCACTGGAAAGCTTTTTGGCTGGAACTGTTGACTGCGCTGTATCGTCAACCTGGCAAGTTTTTACTACCGCCAAAAAAACCGGAATAAACTTGCAGCAGCAGGCTGTTTTTTACAGCCTGCTTATAAAACATGACGCACAGTCGCTTATTCGCCCGCCAATACAGCTTCTTTTGCAATCAAGAAATGAAATACGCCATTATCCTTGTTCAAGGACAATAATTTGACCGGGTGATTATTGATCAAATTACGAATATTCTGCTCACTGCCAGCGGCGGTGGTTTTTACCAGCATGACCTGCCCCGGCAACAAGTGATCCAGCGCATCCTTTGTTTTCAACATGGGCAGCGGACTTTCCAGACCGGTTAAATCAAGTTCCAGATCAATATGGCTATGCATGTCGCCTCCCCTCTTTCATGTCATTAGCAAGTCGTTGACACAGAGTCGCCACTCGCTAATTCAATCTTGTTTTATGATTAATCGTCCAAAGACTCGTCTTCTGGCATCTCTACATCAAAAGCATCATCTTCGGCACCACTTTTACCCTCCATCACTTCGCGAATCACTTTAAACAGTTCGCGGCTACTTTTGGGTGGCTTGCCTGCGGCGTGCTCTTTTTGTGCATTGCGAATCAGGGTACGCATTTGCTGCACATTGGTTTGCGGAAACTCAGCAATAAACAACTCGATCACTTTAACATCCTCAAGCAAGCGCATACGCCAGCGCTCCATGTGATGAAAGCGGGCATTTTCTTCCTTGTGTTTGCCGTCCCATTTTTGCAGTTGCTCGACGATAGGCGCCAAATCAGTGTCACGCATCAAACGGCCGATATACTGCATCTGGCGACGAATGGCGCCATTCGCGGTAATGCGCTTGGCTTCGGCAATGGCATCCAGCAAGGATTCCTCTAATTGAAGTTTCTTCAATCTATCCTTAGGTAGCGCAACCAATTGACGGCCTATTTCCTGCGCAGCATCCGCCTCTGCTTTCAATCTGGTTTTACTGGGTTGGGAATCATCAAAGGTTTCAGATGTCATGGTAAAAGCAATCTCTGCCAAATCGGGTATGATAACAGTTTTAACTGCCAAGCAAGAAACAAGCGCGTACAGCATGCAATCGGATCAACTTCAACAAATCGCCCAAGACATTATTCAACTGACACGTAAAGCAGGCGCCAGCAGTGCCGAAGCAGAGGTCAGTTTTGGCACCGGCCAGAATGTGTCCGTCAGGCAAGGCGAGACTGAAAACATTGAATACAACCGAGACAAAGGCTGTTCAGTCACGGTGTATTTTGGCCAGAGAAAAGGCTATGCCAGCACCTCTGACTTAAGTCCTCAAGCCTTGAAAGACACGGTTGAGGCCGCCTGTAATATTGCAAAATATACCGCGCAGGACCCATTCTGCGGCTTGGCCGATGCTAATTTGATGGCGACAGAATTTCCAGATTTATCCTTGCACCACCCCTGGCAAATTGACGTCGATGCTGCGCTGGCATTGGCCAAGCGTTGTGAAGCCGCCGCCCTCGCCGTAGATACGCGCATTAGCAACAGCGAAGGTGCCAGTATTTACAGCCAGAGCGGTGCATTTGCTTATGCCAATAGCCATGGTTTTATTGGCGGCTATCCAAGTTCACGCCATAGCATCAGTTGCTCGGTGATTGCCGAAGCAGATGGCCTGATGCAACGTGATTACTGGTATAGCAGCGCGCGCGATGCACATGACCTGGCCACACCGGAGCAAGTCGGCCAGACGGCGGGCTCGCGCACCGTCAAGCGCCTGGGTGCTCGCCCGATCAAAACCGGCCAATACCCGGTCTTATTTGAGGCGCCATTGGCAAGCGGCCTGATCGGTACCTTGATTAGTGCGATCTCTGGCGGCAACTTATACCGTAAATCCTCTTTCTTGCTCGACAGCCTGGGCCAGCCCATTGCCAGCGCATTGCTGCAGATTGATGAAAACCCGTTTGTACTCAAAGGTGCTGGCAGCAGCGCCTTTGATAGCGAAGGCGTGGCTTGCCGCCCACGCACACTGGTTGAAAACGGTGTGTTACAAGGATATTTACTGGGGAGCTATTCTGCCCGCAAGCTGGGCATGCAGTCGACAGGCAATGCCGGTGGTGCGCACAACATTATGGTGCGTTCAACAGGCCATAGCCTTGAGCAACTGTTGCATACCATGGGCACTGGCTTGCTGGTGACAGAGCTATTGGGGCACGGTATGAATATGGTGACAGGTGACTATTCCCGAGGGGCTGCTGGCTATTGGATAGAGAACGGGCAGATTGTGCACCCGGTAGAAGAAATCACCATTGCGGGCAATATGAAAGACATGTTGAAAAGCATTGTTGCGATTGGTAACGATACTATTCCGAACAGCTCAAGACTGACTGGATCGATACTGATTGAGCGTATGACCATCGCCTCTGCGGAATAAATATCGCGGTCACAGCGACAGCAAATAAAAAAGGCTTTGCACAATGCAAAGCCTTTTTTGTATCACCGAAGATGTCGGCTACTATTGCGCGGGCGCCGCAGCATCCAGGGTCAACAAGGTTTCATCAACACCCGCAACCATGGCTGCAGTTGCAGCTTCGTTTTCAACCACGGGTTCTTGTTCTGCAGCAGCTTGATCTGCTTGAGACTGATCCAGCATCGGCGGCAATGCCTCAGGCGCGATTTCCGCGGATTCGCTTAACTCGATGACCATTTCAGCAGCGGTCGCCTCAGAAACGACAGACTCAGAGGCATCCACCGCTTGCGCTGGCTGCGCTACCGGTGCACCTTCAGTGACTGCATTCTCAGTCGCAGTGCCTTCGATTGGCGCGGCAGATTGCAACAATACGGCATCCGTGGTGGCTGGCGTTTGTTCTGAATGGTTTGGCGTATCTTCATCTGCAGGCTCGAACTCATCTTCCAGCAACTCTTTAGGTACCAGGCCATCCTGGATCAGGCTGGCACGGCGTTGCAGGTAAGCATCACGCATAAATGCATAGGGATCAATCGACGCGTTATCCACCAAATCGGTCGCATCCAGCAATTGCGTGCGTTTATCCAGCAACTGTACCGCACGTACCTGGTTGTGGGCACGGATCTGGCCAGTATTATGCAAATAGGTAATCGGGTCGGAAGTCACGGTATCAATGAACAAACCGCTGGCATCACGCACGGTGCTCGGCCCAACAATCGGCAGCACCAGATACGCGCCGGAACCTACGCCCCAGTAACCCAGGGTTTGACCAAAGTCTTCCTGATGTTTTGGCACATTGTCCATGCTGGCCACATCAATAAAACCAGCAATCCCAAAGGTAGAGTTGATGACAAAGCGGCCAGCATCGGTAAAGGCCTGGGCAAACTTCAGTTGCAACAGGTCATTCACGACGGTGGTCAAGGTGCCGAGGTTGCTAAAGAAGTTGCTGATGCCAGTACGCACAGGCGTAGGCGCAACGGCTTTGTAGGCTTTGGCAACCGGTTTCATGGCATAACGGTCAGCCACATCGTTAAATTTATAAATTCCCCGGTTGATGCCTTCCAGTGGGTCTTTATTGGTTGTGGCGCAACCAGAGACACTCACCAAAACTGCAGTCAGTACGATCGCTCTTAATGTTTTCATATTTGTCATTATGTTTAGAAGCTTTTCAAGCGCATTTAAATTGTTGTATCCCCAACACAGCTTGCAGTGTGTACTTCGCAAATGTGTGTCATCTCAGTTAACGGAAATCTCTTCTAAAAGTTGAAGGGATCATTGTTAAAAAGTCGGTTAAATTAACCAGCAGGCGTGATTCAGACCTCACCTTAGCACGAAGTAAAACGATCTTATTCTACATCAAATGTCATCTTTGCTTCACATTATTTTTGTATAAGCGCAAGGCCTCTTCGCGCTGTTGCGCATGATCCACCACAGCCACCGGGTAGTCGAGCACTAAGCCTTTGTCAAACAAGCCTTTTTTACGAAATTTCTCTGCCCATGGCGCATGAATTTGCTGGTCATCAAGACCGGCAAGCTCCGGCACATATTTACGGATAAACTTGCCTTGCGGATCAAACTTTTCTGACTGCGATTGCGGGTTAAAAATCCTGAAATAAGGTTGCGCGTCACAACCGGTCGAGGCTGCCCATTGCCAGCCACCATTATTGGCTGCAAAGTCAAAATCGATTAACTTTTGCTCAAAATAACGCTCACCCCAACGCCAGTCTATGAGCAGATCCTTGACCAGGAAACTGGCGACGACCATGCGCAAACGGTTATGCATGTAACCGGTCTGGTTTAACTGTCGCATGGCCGCATCCACAATCGGAAAACCCGTGCGCCCTTCGCACCAGGCAGCAAACCAGCCAGCGTTATTGGTAAAAGGCAGCGCCTCATACTCCGGCTTATAAGAACGACCTTGTTGCAGATCTGGCCGGTGAAACAGAATCTGGAAATAAAAATCACGCCAGATCAACTCACTCAACCAGATCGCCGCCCCCTCATTACCCGCCAGGGATAACTGCCAGGCCGCATGCGCCAGTTGGCGGATGGAAATTGTGCCGAAACGCAAATGCACCGACAGATAAGACACGCCTTTGACCGCCGGGTAATTACGCGCGTCATGATACTGGTCGATACGATGCAGAAAATCCTCGAATAACTGCTGCGCACCAGCCATACCGGTTGGCAAGCGCAATTCGGCAAGATTGGTGCGCTCAAACCCCAGCGATGCCAGCGTCGGCATGGGCGCTGGCGCCACGGGCGCAAGATGACTGATATATTTTTTGACCGGGTAAGCTTTTAAATAAAAGGCATTCAACTTGGCCAGATGGGCATTTTTATACGGGGTGAACACCCCATACGGCTTGCCGGTTTGTGTCATCACCTCATCTTGCTCAAACAGCACCTGATCTTTGAATAAATGCAGGGTTTGACCAGCCTCAAGCAGCGCCTGCGCTACTATTTCATCGCGGGCAATCGCGACCGGCTCGTAATCTTTGTTGGCATAGACTGCGCTGACATTGAGTGCGCGCGCCAGCGCCGGGATTTCTACTTGTGCCCGGCCATGACATACGATCAGGTCACTGCCGTGCGCTTGTAAGGACTGCTTGAGTTCGCGTACGCTTTCCCAGATAAATTCAACCCGGCGATCTTGTTTATCCGTTAAGGCATGCAGAATATCCGTATCAAAAACAAAAGCGACAGTCACTTGCGTATGCCGCTTCAAGGCGTGATACAGCGCGGCATGATCATCATCGCGCAGGTCGCGACGCAACCAGACCAGGGCTTTAGACATCGTTACTCTCGGTGATAGGGATGACCACTTAGAACCGTGTGGGCGCGATAAAGTTGCTCGGCCAGCATCACACGCACCATGCCATGCGGCATGGTCAATTTAGACAAGCTGAACAGCCATTGCGCCTGCGTTTTGAGTTGTGCATGCAAACCATCAGCACCACCCACGACCAAGGACACATCACGCCCCATTTCCTGCCAGCTTTTAAGCTTTTCTGCCAGTTGCAAGGTAGTCACGGCCTGGCCACGCTCATCCAGCGCCACCAGGTAATCTTTACCGGCCACTTCCAGGATACGCTTGGCTTCGGCTTCCTGCACCACTTCACTATTCTTACCGGCCGCACGCTTATCAGGTTTGATTTCGATGATGCGTGTTTCAAGCTCACGCGGCATGCGTTTCAAGTATTCCGCGCAGGCGGTTTCAACCCAGTCGGGCATTTTATGGCCGACCGAGATGATATTGAGTTTCATACCTGGAGGAGTGTCGTGCTTTTAGGCAGCAGAAGCCGTGCGACGCGTCTGTGACTCGGTCCACAGTTGTTCAATGTTGTAATAAGCGCGAGTGGTTGGCACCATGACATGCACCACGATATCGCCTAAATCGACCAATACCCACTCGCCTTCTTTTTCGCCCTCTACGCCGCGCGCTTCCAGGCCTTTTTCTTTCAGCTTTTCACGCACATTATCGGCGATTGCCTTGCATTGGCGGGTAGAGTTACCACTGGCGACAATCATGTAGCTGGTCACCGCCGTCATACGGCGCACGTCCATTACGGTGATGTCAAAGGCTTTAATATCTTCCAGCGCGTCGACGACGGCCAGTTTCATCTCTTCAAGAGACAGGGTATCAATGTTTGGTTGCATAGGTGTATTCAAAATCAGGCGGCTTGCGCAGGAATATGGTTTTTTTGCTCGACAATGCGGTTTTGCGCATCGACGTAAACCAGTTGCGGATGGTAGTGAGTCAATTCGGCTTCGGTATATTGGGAATAGCTGGCAATAATAATCAAATCGTCAGGATCCGCTTTGTGCGCCGCAGCACCATTCACCGAAATCACGCCAGAGTGACGCTCGGCACGAATGGCATAAGTTGTGAAACGCTCACCATTGTTGATGTTGTAAATCTGGATTTGCTCATATTCATGAATATTGGCGGCCTCCAGCAAGGCTTCATCAATCGCACAGCTGCCTTCATAGTGCAGCTCGCTATGCGTCACACGCACTCGATGCAGCTTTGATTTCAACATGGTTCTTTGCATTGCGTCCCTTAGCTCGAACTTCCACTCGCGCGGAAAAGGTCGTAATTATAAAGTTATCAATAGCTTAGCGCAAAATAAATTTATCAAAAAACACACGCAATTGCATCAGGCGCTGACTTCGCAGTTATCGATGAGTCGCGTCTTGCCCAACCTGGCTGCCGCCAGTATCACCCATTCACGGGTCTGCGCATCCGGCAAGGTCAGCGACTGTTGACGCCGAACCTCTACATAATCTACCTGCCAGCCCTGTTGGCTTAACGCTAAACAGGCTTGCGTTTGCAAAGCCGCATAGTCACGCTGGCCAGTCAGCAAGGCTTGTTTCATGCCTTGCAACTGCTGGTTTAACTGCGCGGCCTGTGTTTTTTCTGCTGCGGTCAAATAGCCATTTCTTGAGCTCATGGCCAGGCCGGAAGCCTCACGTGCGGTTTCCCCGGCAATGATTTCAATCTCAAAATTGAGTTGCCGCACCAATGCGCGGATCACCATTAGCTGCTGGTAGTCTTTTTTGCCAAACACCGCCACTTGCGGTTGCACCATATGAAACAGTTTGGCGACTACAGTCGCTACACCGGCAAAATGGCCAGGACGGCTGGCGCCACATAGATCATCGGCCAAAGGTGGCGGTTGAATCACCATCTGCTGGTGCAAATCCTGGCCATCAAAGTCGGGGTACATCTCCTCCACTGCTGGTGCAAACACCACATCAGCGCCCACGGCTTGCAGTTTGTCACAGTCAGACTGCAAGGTACGCGGATAACTGCCGAAATCCTCATTGGCACCAAATTGCAGCGGATTTACAAAAATACTGACCACCACCAGGTCCGCATGCTTCTTCGCCAGCGTCACCAGCTGGCAATGCCCCGCATGTAAATTACCCATGGTTGGCACAAACCCCACGCGCTGGTCGCGGCGACTGGCCAGAAATGCGCGCAACTCGCGCAAGCTGTGAAACAACTGCATGTAGACTCTTTTTAATCCATCAAAAACCAGAATGATTCAATATATCACACAGCACCCTATTCAACCGTGACAGGTAAAAGATCAGCGCCCCGGCAATTGACAAGCTGGCAAGTCCGCGCCTATAGTCATCATTTGCAACTATCTACAATTATTAACATCAGGAGTAAGTGAATGAGTGTGATGACCGAGTTTAAACAATTTGCGCTGAAGGGCAATGTCATGGACCTGGCGGTCGGTGTCATCATTGGCGGTGCCTTCGGCAAGATCGTTGATTCCATGGTGAACGACATTATCATGCCGGTCATCGGCCGAATCTTTGGCGGTTTTGATTTTAGCAACCTGTATGTGCCACTCAACGGCCAGTCGGCTGACCTGGCCCTGGCAGAGGCCAAAAAACTGGGCGCGGTGCTGGCTTACGGTAATTTCATCACCATTGTGCTCAACTTCGTTATTCTGGCATTTATTATTTTCCAGATGGTTAAATTCATGAACAGCCTGAAACAGGCCGAACCAGCGCCTGCGCCAGCAGCGACACCGGAAGATATCGTCTTGTTACGTGAAATTCGTGACAGCCTGAAAAAATAATTTTCTGGCGATAGTGATATGACAAAGGGCGCTGTGGCGCCCTTTGCTTTTTAACTACCCACAAAAATCTAAAGATTACAAATCGGCGGGATTCGGTTGTACTTCATACGTCTGACCAGCATTGGCATCAGACCCATCATTATTCAGAAACACCACCACACTGACCTGGTCATCAATCAGATCAAGCTCTGTGGTTGGGTAATAAGCCCCCGCGGCATCTTTATTGATATTGTGATAATGCCAGATAGAAGCCACCACGCGCCCACTGTCTTTTAACTTCACATCTTCAGCGCGCGCTGGCTCGCCCAATAATGCAATTAACTGCGCACGATTCAGCTTGCCCACCGCATCAACAAAGCCCTGCTCGTCCTCAGGCAACTTGCCAGCCGCCGCACCTGCCAGCACCGCGCCGCTTAAAGACAATAATGCAACAGCCAATACCCCGTTTAACCAAGTTTGTGCTCTCATCATGATTCTCCTTTATACTCAGAAACTCAGGCAATTAAAACAGCAATAGGTTCATACAAGAGGCACTACACAGACTCGATAGGATACGCCTCTTCCGGCAACTGTTCGACTAATAACACATGTACACGGCGACTGTCGGCATGTACCACGGTGACACTGAGATTATCAATACGGATCTGCTCGCCTCGCTTGGGCAAATGACCGAAGTGATTCACCACCAGGCCACCCACGGTAGAAAACTCTTCGTCGCTAAACTCGGTGCCTATGGCTTCATTAAATTCAGGAATCTCGGTCAAGGCTTTGACGCGATAAATGCCCGGCTCCTGCTGAATGATATTGCCTTCGCCTTCATCATCATCGTATTCGTCCTCGATGTCGCCGACAATTTGCTCCAGCACATCTTCAATCGTCACCATACCAGCTACGCCACCATACTCATCGACCACAATGGCAATGTGGTTACGGTTACTGCGGAACTCTTTTAACAACACATTCAGGCGCTTGGACTCGGGAATAAACACCGCCGGACGCAGCATATCGCGCAGCTCGAATGTCTCGTTGGCGTAATAGCGCAACAAGTCCTTGGCCAGCAAAATGCCGATCACATCGTTTTTATTATCTTCAATGACAGGGAAGCGGGAGTGCGCCGTTTCAATGACAAACGGCAGAAAGCTTTCTGGCGGCTGGGCAATATCAATGACGTCCATTTGCGAACGCGGGATCATGATATCCCTGACCTGCATTTCACTGACTTGCAGGACACCTTCAATCATGGCCAGCGAATCGCTGTCCATCAGGTGATTTTCATAAGCCCCATGCAGCAACTCGACCAGTTGCTCGCGGTCTTCTGGCTCGCGCAGAAGAAAATGGCTTAATCGTTCTAAAAGTGAGGGTTTGTGAGACAACTTATCCGGCTCTGAAGCCATAGTTACTGCTGAAAACAGCATCCTGTATAACGCGTTAACTTAAGCATACATGAAAACGGATGGCAATGTCACCTTCATGACATGGGTTGCCTGACTTATTCGTGGCTATCCCTGGCCGTGTGTGGCACGCAAAGATTTGTCACTTTCCGGTGTCAACAAACGATATAAAAGATTTAATTTCTGCTAAATTAACACCTATGTTGAATCGCCTGCCCCCTTTCTTACGTCCCCTGGTGCAATCACTGACTTTCAAGGTGCTTGCCGGGCTTATTGTCTTCTACTTTTTATTTGCCTGGCTGGCTATCAATCCGCTGGCAAAATGGCTGTTACCATGGGTAGCCGAACACCAATTGGCCAGTAAAGCCAGTGTAGAAAAAGTCACATTTGACCCGCTGCACCTCATCGCAACCATCGAGAAGCTGGCGCTGACCGAAAAAAACGGTGCGCCACTGGCATCGTTTGACAAACTGGTGGTCGATCTTGAAGCCAGCGGCCTGTTCAACTGGGCCTGGAAACTCAAGCAAATTACGCTGACAGCGCCGCGCGTCGATGTGCATATCTCCAAACAGGGCCGCCTCAACTGGGCTGACCTCATTGCAAAACTCAACGAGGACCCAACGCCGCCAAATAAAGACTTGCCGCGTGTCATCATTGAAAATATCGCGATCAGCCAGGGCAATATCGATTACCAGGATGCGCAACACGCCACGCCGCTACAAGCCTCACTCAAGCCACTGGACTTTGAACTCGAAGGCTTTTCCACGCTACCTAAAGACCGTGGCGACTACCTGATTGCCGCCAAACTGCCGTACCAGGGCGCGACCATCAAGTGGAAAGGCAATTTTGGCGTCAATCCACTGGCATCACAAGGCTCACTGGCGATCGAAGGTTTGCAAATCGCCAAAGTCATGCAATGGATAAACACGGCCAAGTTGCCGCTGCAAGTCACGGCAGGTACGTTTGCCAGCCAGTTTAACTATGACTTTTCTTTGCCGAATCAACAACCGAAACTGTTAGTCAGCGATGCAAAGCTACGCGTGAACGATTTGGCAGGCGCATTGGCGCAAGGTGATCAACTCGCTTTTTCGCAGTTGGAAGTCAAAGCCAAACATCTGACGCTAGATCAACAAAAACGGTTATTGGTCACGACACAAGACATCAACATTCAACTCGACCAACTCAAACTGCATAAACTACAGGCAGACGTTTCAATTGCCAAAAGCAGCCTGGCTTTGCCCAAGCTGGTCTTCGAGCAGGACAAGCAGGCACAACTCACATTTGACAAGCTGAACCTGCATATTGAGCAAACTCAGTTACAACAAGCACAAAAAACATTATTTACATTGCCAGAACTGGCGATCGAAAATGTCAGCCTCAATTTGGCAGAACGCCGGGCCAATGTGGCACACATCTTATTAAGCAAAGGGCAGTTATCGGCGACACAAACGGCTGCCGGGCTTGATTGGCAACACGCGTTTGCCGAACCTGCAGCAGCCACGCCCCCGCCTGCTGAGGCACCTGCGGTGCCAGATGAAAAGGTCGATGAAAAGGCCAGCGCCCCCTTTCAATTTGCGGTAGACGACATTGCCCTGGCGCACTGGCAGCTCGCTTACACCGACCAGCAATTTGCCAAGCCCTTGCAAGCCACGGTTGGCGACTTAAATCTACAGCTGGCGGTAGATAATACGTCAGGCTTGGCGCTAAAAAATGTGCAACTGGAAGCAACACAACTGAGCGTCCAATCAGATAAAAAGCCGGCCGCACAATTAGCCAGGTTTGCGCTGAATAATGCACAACTGGCGCTGGACCAACAAAAAGTTGATGTTGCCGCGATTCAGTTGCAAGGATTCAAAACAACCGTGATCAGGCAAGCGGATCAACGCCTGAACTGGCAAGCCATGCTGGCACCTGCCTCGGGCAGCCACACGGCGACTGCCAAGACAAGCACACAGGCAGCGGCGCCCGCGAAACCATGGTCTTACGCCGTGAAGCGGCTGGCTTTGCAACAGGCAGATATTCATATTGAAGATCAATCGACACCGACACCTGTGGTGCTGGATGTGGTGGATGCCAGCGTGGAAGCTAGCGACCTGAGCCAGAATATGGCACGCTTGCTGCCGGTGAAAGCTGGATTCAAGGTCAAACAAGGCGGTCAGTTCAACCTGCAAGGCAAACTGGCTGCAGCGCCTTTTAAAACAGAGTTGCAATGCACACTCACAGACCTGTCACTGAAACCCTTTGCCCCTTATATCCAGCAAGCTGCCTTACTGCAACTGGAAAACGGTTCTGCCAGCCTGCAGGGCAAACTACAACAAACCAGCAGCGGGGCAACCAAGTTTGACGGCGGCTTTAGTGTCAACCAGCTGTCCATCCTGGAGGAGGCGAGCCAGCAACCGTTTTTACGCTGGGAGAAACTGCAAGGAGACGGCTTGGCGCTATCACTGGCGCCCAACAAACTGCAATTAAGCACGCTGACCTTAAGCAAGCCGCAAAGCAAATTTATCATTTATCCTGACCGTAGCCTGAATATCACCAAGGTCATGCGCACGGCTACGCCAGACCAGACAGCGGCAACCGCATCGACCACAACGAAGGCGGCGCCAGCCCCCGTGAGTCAAACCACCGCAACGGCAACGCCTGCCAGCACTAGCAGCGACTTCCCGGTTGCAATTGATACGGTACGCATCAATAACGCCGAGCTAGAGTTCGCTGACTTATCACTGCCACAACCGTTTGGCACGTACATCCACACCCTGGGCGGCGTCATCAACGGCATTTCCAGCAACCCGTCATCGACTGCACAAGTCGAACTGGACGGCAAGGTAGATGATTACGGTGCAGCACGCATCCGTGGCTCGTTGCAACCGTTTAAAACCACAGAGTTTACCGATATCAAACTGGCATTCACCAACCTGGAGATGAATCGCCTCACGCCCTATTCCGGTAAGTTTGCCGGGCGCAAAATTGAATCTGGCAAGCTGTCTGTAGACTTGGGCTATAAAATCAAACAGCGTGTACTGGCGGGTGAAAACAAGTTTGTCATCAACAAACTCACCCTGGGTGAAAGAGTTGATAGCAAAGATGCGCCTAACCTGCCCCTGGACCTGGCGATCGCCATTTTGGAAGACAGTGATGGAGTGATTGACCTGGACTTGCCGGTCAGTGGCAGCCTGGACGACCCCAAGTTCAGCATAGGCGGGATTGTCTGGAAAGCCTTCACCAACGTACTGACCAAAATCGTGACCGCGCCATTCAGCGCGCTAGGCAAACTGTTTGGTGGTGGTGAAAAGCTGGAAGCGATTGTGTTTGACCCCGGCAATGCCACAATGGCACCGCCGGAACTGGAGAAATTACACACGGTAAGCAACGCGCTCGCCAAACGCCAGCAATTAGCACTGGGCATTGTACCTGGCTACGATGTAGCCGCAGATACACGCGCCATTCAGGAAGCCAGCTTGCGCAAACAAGTGGCAGCAGAAGCCGGTGTACGCCTGGAGCCTGGGCAGGCAGCGGGACCAATTGATTTAAATAATCCCAAAGTGCAATCGGCCATACAAACATTGCATGACCGCCTGAACAATAAAGGCTTGCTCAAACGACTGGCAGCCAAACTGGAAAAAGCGCCCGAAGGTTTTTACGCGCAAGCACAGGAAGCACTAACCACTAGCATCCAGGTCACCGACGCTGACTTGCAAGCCTTGGCCAAGGCACGCGCCGACGCCATCCAGAAAGCGTTACTGGCTGCAGGCGTCGGTGCCGAACGGGTTTCGATCACTACCCCAACAACCGTGAAGGCAGACCGCGATCACGTGCCAAGCAAGCTGACGCTGGACGCTATCAAACACTAGCTGCAAATAGCATGAAGCCGCTGGTTCAGCGGCTTCACCAATACCTCACCAGCGCAGCTACATGACCAGCATGGTCAATAACTGCTGAAAAAACTTGAGCACCGGCGACAATAAAACACCCAGAATGCCAGTGAATAATAAGGCGATAAGAATCAGCATGCCATAACGCTCTATTTGTGCAAACTTGATCGCTGCTTGCATGGGTAACAGGCTGACAGCAATGCGGCCGCCATCCAAAGGTGGCAGCGGAAACAAGTTCAGCACTAGCAAGACCAGGTTAATCTGGATGCCTGCCAGGCTCATCTGTGCTAAAAAAGCCTGGGCTGACTCCGGGAATAATGCAATCCGCGCCAGTATCAATCCCCACACAATGGCCATGGCAAAGTTAGACGCCGGGCCCGCCAGTGCCACCCACAACATATCCTGCTTGGGACGACGCAATTGTCCAAAGTTGACAGGCACCGGTTTGGCCCAGCCGAACAGCACGCCCCCCAGAATAATGCTGAGTGCAGGCAGTAAAATCGTGCCAATCGGGTCTATATGCTTGAAAGGGTTGAGGGTAATCCTGCCCATGCGCTCGGCGGTCAGGTCACCAAAGAACTTGGCGGCATAGCCATGCGCCGCCTCATGTACCGTGATCGCAAACAGGATGGGCAAGGCGTAAGCGGCAATTTTCTGTACAACAGTGAGTTCCATGTAACACTTCCAGCTAAAGTCAACACTCTGTCACAGCGTCTAAGAATAAATGTCCGGCCAAATCAAGTGCCTATCAAGGCCAAGGCGCAACGCCCGCGCGCACCAGCTCGGGCGGGTCTTGCGTCAAATCGACCACCGTAGTGGCGCCCACATGCACAATATCACTGTCGATCACTGCGTCAATCTGATGTTCCAGCGCTTCACGGATTTCCCAGCCGACAGACATGGGCGCTTCATCGCCAGGCAACTGCAAGGTCATGCTGAGCAAGGGCGAATCCAGCGACTCCAGCAAGGCTTGCGTGACGATATGCTTAGGCACACGCAAGCCAATGGTGCTGCGCTTGGGATGCTGCAATCGGCGCGGCACCTCGCGGCTGGCCTCCAGCAAAAAGGTATAAGCGCCCGGCGTCATCGCCTTAAGCAAGCGGAACTGGCTGTTATTCACTTTGGCATAAGTGCCGATCTCAGCCAGGTCACGGCAAATCAGGGTAAACGGATGCTCATCATCGACGCCACGCAAACGGCGGATACGGGTTTGTGCCTCTTTGAACTCCATCAGGCAGACCAGGGCATAACTGGAGTCAGTAGGACAGGCCAGCACTCCACCCTGCTTTAACCACTGCGCAGCTTGCTGGATTAATCGGGTTTGCGGGTTCTCCGCATGAATCACAAAATACTGTGCCATGATTAGAGGATGCGCTAACTCGCTACTGCTTGCAGTTGACTGGCTTCGGGCCAGTCCTGCCACACAGGCACGCAACCGGCGGGCAATGCGGGCAAACGCCCCATATCCATATAAGACATGCCCGGGCCGTGGTAATCAGAGCCTTGCGAAGCCTTTAGATCAAAACGATGCGCCAGCTTGGCAAATTGCTCATACTGCGGCGGTTGGTGGCTACCAGTGACCACTTCAATCGCTGCACCGCCCAGATTTCTGAATTCATTTAATAGCAGATGCATATTCACAAACCCCAAGTCATAACGACCCGGGTGAGCCAGCACCGCCACCCCGCCGCTATCACGAATCAGCTGCATGGCTTCTTCCAGGCTCATCCATTCATGGTTGACATAGCCTGGCTTGCCTTTGACCATATATTTTTTAAACACTGACTTGATGTTTTTGGCATGGCCACGTTTCACCATAAACTGTGCAAAATGACTGCGCGTCATCACGCTGTTGCCCGAGAGTTCGCGCGCGCCTTCATATGCATCTGCGATACCTGCCTTGGCCAACCCTGCGGCAATTTGCCTGGCGCGGGCATCACGTCCCTCGCGCACTTTAGCAAAGGCAGCTAACAACTCTGGATGTTGCGGATCGACACGCAGACCGACAATATGCAAGGTACGATTTTTCCAGGTGACGGAAATCTCAACGCCATCAATAAAAGAGATACCTAACTGCTCGGCCGCAGCGCGTGCCCGTGCCAACCCGCCCACTTCATCGTGATCGGTCAGCGCGAGCACCCGCACCCCCCTGCTCGCCGCATGCGCAACCAGGTCTTCAGGCGAAAGCAGCCCGTCTGACAGGGTGGAGTGGCAATGTAAATCAATGGGAACAGACATGATGGATATGGGGCGCCGTTTGAATAAAAAGGATGACAACAAAGCGACTAACTTTACATTTTGACAGAAATCATAGCAAAATAGTGCCCTCACAGATAGCAGGAATTCAGTCACCTGAAGCCAGTCATGCAAGTCATTACCGATTTACTCCCCGTTATTCTCTTTTTTATTGCCTATAAAAAAGCGGGCATTTTTACTGCAACCGCTGTCGCCATGATCAGCACCCTGGTCCTGATGCTGATACTCTGGATCAAACGCGGCAAGATAGACAAGATGCTGGTGATTAACGGCGCGGTGATTACCGTGCTCGGCGGCATCACCTTATTGCTGCATGATAAAACCTATATTATGTGGAAACCCACTGCAATTTACTGGATCGGTGCACTGGTATTGCTCTTCAGCCGCTACGCGCTCAAACGCAACCTGATCGAAAATATGCTGGGCAAAATGATGGCACCGCCGCTGGCGATCTGGGACCGACTCAACCTGTGCTGGATTGCTTTTTTGGTAGGCATGGGCATACTCAACCTCTATGTGGCTTTTCATTTCAGCGAAGATGACTGGGTCAATTTCAAACTGTTTGGCGCCACCAGCCTGATGTTTATCTTTATTATTGTGCAAGTGTTTGCGTTAAAAGAACATTGGATTGAACAAAACACCCCATCTGCCTGACTAAGAGAAAACCACCATGCTTTACATGATTTACGCCCAAGACACTGCTAACAGTCTGCCGCTGCGGCTGGAACATCGTCCGCCACATCTGGCACGCTTGCAACAGCTACAGAATGAAGGGCGCTTGCTACTCGCCGGGCCATTGCCCGCCATTGATAGCGTGGACCCTGGCGCAGCCGGGTTTAGCGGCAGCCTGATTGTGGCAGAATTCGATTCTTTACAGGCAGCCACCAACTGGGCCAATGACGACCCTTTCGTGCATGCAGGCGTCTATGGCAAGGTAGAAGTCAAACCTTTTAGAAAGACGCTGCCATAACATGTTAAAAGCAGAAATCGAGCAACGTTTGCAGCCGCTGGCACCCACACTTCTTGAGATACAGGATGACAGTGAACTGCATCGCGGACATGCAGGGAACACGGGCGGCGGGCATTTCACGCTCACGGTAAAAAGCTCGCTATTTTCAGGAAAATCACAGATAATGCGGCATCGCATGGTCTATCAATGCTTACAAGATTTAATGCCTCATCGCATACACGCGCTCAGTATTCAGGCCCTATCGACTGATGAGTCATTTAGTTGAAACATTTCTGTTTTTTAATATCGCACCAACTCAAATCGTTATATAAGGATATTGCATGAAATTTTTGAAAGTAATGTTGGCGATTGCTTGCTTAAGCGCACTGCCACATGTATACGCGGCCGATGCCGATGCGGTTGCCACAGTCAATGGCAAACCAATTAAAAAAACCTGGGTAGACTTTATTTTACGTGATGCTGAAGCACGTACCGGCCAGAAAGCCAATGATGGCATGAAAGCCGCCGTGGTCAACGAGTTGGTTGGTTCAGAACTGGCTTACCAGGAAGCGCAAAAAGCTGGCATCGACAAACTGCCTGACTTTATCGCAAGCGAAGAACTGGCACGTCGTAAATTGCTGGTCAACGCATTCCTGGCTGACTTCATCAAGAAAAATCCAGTCACGGATGCCGAGAAAAAAGAAGGCTACGAACAGTACAAAAAAGAGCTGGGCGACAAAGAATATAATGCGCGCCATATTCTGGTAAAAACTGAAGCAGAAGCCAAAGCCATTATTGCCGACCTGAAAAAAGGCACTGACTTTGCGAAAATTGCTAAAGAGAAATCACAAGATCCAGGCTCTAAAGACAAAGGTGGCGATCTGGGCTGGTTCTCACCGGCTGGCATGGTAAGACCATTTGCCGAAGCACTGGTTGGTTTGAAAAAAGGCGAAACAACGCCTGAGCCAGTACAGTCACAATTCGGCTGGCATGTGATCAAGCTGGTGGATACACGCGCACTGCAAGCACCGCCTTATGAAAAAGTGCAAGAAGGTATTGAGCGTACGTTGCAACAACGTAAACTGGAAAAATACATGTTGGGCCTGAAAGACAAAGCAAAAATTGATGTCAGCGGCATCGAGAAGAAGTAATCAAAACCGCTTGTAACAAATCAATAAAAAAGCCAGTCTAAACTGGCTTTTTTATTTGCTGCGCATCGCCTCTGCATGAGGCGATCACCCGCCAGACCCGCACAGAAACATTCCTTTGCCCGTCAATCTGAGATAAAATCAAGAATTATTCTCATTTGTAATATGCACATGCATCTTGACGCCCTCAAACCCGGCCAGTCAGCCATGATTGATCGCATCCATGCTGAACAGGCCTTATCACAACGCCTGAGCGCTTTGGGTTTCCGGTCTGGCAAACAGCTGGAAGTCATCCGCCAGGCCGCGTTCAATGGCCCATTGCATGTACGCATCGGCTCGACAGACGTCATTATCCGCCTGCAGGATGCCAAAGCCATCCATGTGCACCTTCTCTCCAACCAGACAGAATCCATCACTGCATGAAACGTGTTGCCCTGCTCGGAATGCCCAACACGGGCAAATCCACCCTGTTCAATCGCTTAAGCGGTGCGTCCGCCCGGGTCGGCAACTGGCCAGGGATTACTGTGGATTTAATGAGTGCCAAAATACTGCTGGGCGGCCATATTGCTGAACTGGTAGATTTGCCCGGCCTCTATGATTTGCATGGTTTCTCAGATGATGAGCACGTCGTGCGTCATTTTCTCAGCCACCATCCGGTTGACCTGGTGCTGATTATTTTAAACAGTGCCCAGATTGACCGCCAATTATCGCTCGCTTTGCAAATTCGCGCCCTCGGCTTACCTGCAGTATTGCTGCTGAATATGGAAGATGAAGCCAAACGCGCAGGCATTACGATTGATGCACAAGCGATGAGCAAACAACTGGGCATACCAGTGCGCACCATTAGCGCCAAATATGGCCAGGGCTGCCCTGAGGCATTGCAACTGGCGGCACAAACGATCCTGCAGCAACCTAACCTGGTGACGCCAGAAACCATCGCGGGCAAGCTGGAGATGGACAATGTCATCGAGCAGGAAATGCACCAGATTATTGACCGCACCGTGCATTTTCCGCTGCAACTCAATCACTCGCTGACCGACCGCCTGGACAAGGTACTGTTACATCCATGGCTGGGCTTGCCACTCTTCCTGCTTTCAGTGTTCCTGTTGTTTCAGTTTATTTTTACCGTCGGCGCCCCGTTACAAGAGGGCATGGCATGGCTGTTTGACAGCTTGCGCAGCACGGCGTTAGAACCACTGCTGGCCAGTTTACCCACCTGGTTAAATGGTTTGCTACTGGACGGCCTGTATACAGGCTTTAGCACGGTGGCCGCGTTTGTGCCAATTATTGTCCTGTTCTTTTTAGTCATGAGCATGGTCGAAGATAGCGGTTACTTGTCACGCGCAGCCTTTCTCATGGACACCCTGATGGCAAAAATGGGGCTGGATGGCCGTGGCTTTGTCATGATGCTGATGGGCTTTGGCTGTAACGTGCCCGCCTTGATGGGCACGCGCGTCATGCGTAGCCGCCCCATGCGCTTGCTGACCATGCTCACCATCCCACTGTCCCTGTGCTCGGCCAGATTACAGGTATTCCTGTTTATCATTGCCATCCTGTTCCCGCCCTCACAAGCCGCACTGGTACTGTTCTCGCTCTACCTGGTCAGTTTCGCCACGATTTTCATCACTGCCGTCTTGTTCAAAGACAAATTTGCCAGCCGCGAACCGTTTGTACTCGAACTGCCGCCCTATCGCTTTCCAACCCCGCAACAAATCTGGATGCGTGGCTGGCAAGAGGTGAAACACTTTCTGTCACGTGCAACCAAATTTATCGTCATTGGCGTGGTCATGGTCTGGCTGCTCACACACCTGCCTACCACTGCCGTGCCGGCCAGTGCCGAGACCTGGGCGGGCAGCATAGGCCGCTTTTTTGCGCCAGTGCTGGACCCGATTGGCATTGACACCCATTTGGCAATTGCCTTGATCTTTGGCTTTGTCGCCAAGGAAATCGTCGTTGGTTCGCTGGCGGTTATTTACGGCTTGCAAGGCGATGCGCTCAGCCAGCAGATTGCAGCCAATATCGACTGGGTACAAGGCATGAGTTTTATGCTGTTCACGCTGATTTATACGCCCTGCCTATCCACCATTGCTACCCTTAAATCCGAAAGCAAAAGCAGTGGCTTTATGTGGCTATCACTCACCTGGTCATTAGCACTGGCGTGGGTTGTAAGCTTTGCGTTCTACCAAAGTGCCCGCGCGCTGGGTTACTAGTGCCTACCATTCTCAATCGGCCACCTGTGCGTGGCCGATTTTATTTGGGATTCGATTAGCCCTGCGAGACGACGCGCTTTCTGTTAAAATGACGGTTTGAATTTTCATTGAAAAATCCAACCGTCACATGTCCAGTCAAGCGCATTTTTTTAGTCTGCGCGGCAGCGCCGCCCTCTCGCAATTCCGTCTCGATAAACTGTATAGCGCCCTCAACATCAGCGCACCGAATATCGCCCATATTTATACCGAATTTGTGCATTTCGCCTTTAGCGAAACGGCATTGAGTGCCACTGAACAAGACACCTTGCGTCAGATTCTGACTTACGGCCCGCACACGGATATCGAATCACCGACTGGCGAATTGCTGTTGGTGACACCACGCATAGGCACCATTTCACCATGGGCCTCACGTGCCACTGATATTGCCCATAACTGCGGCCTCAGCAGCCTGCTGCGCCTGGAGCGCGGCATTGCCTACTATGTGACAACAAAAAATGGTCAGCCACTCACCGAGACCGAAAAACAGGCCTTGCGCACAGCAATTCAGGACCGCATGACAGAAACAGTGATCTACCGCCTGGCCGATGCCGAAAAACTGTATCACCACGCCGATCCTAAACCGTTATCCAGCGTGGATATCCTGGCCGGGGGCAAGGCCGCGCTCGAAGCTGCCAACAGTGACATGGGGCTGGCGTTGTCGCCGGACGAAGTCGACTATCTGCTGGAAAATTACAAAAAAATGGGCCGCAACCCGACCGATGTCGAGCTGATGATGTTTGCCCAGGCCAACTCCGAGCACTGTCGCCACAAGATTTTCAATGCCGACTGGGTGATTGATGGTGTACAGCAGGAATTGTCGCTGTTCAACATGATCCGCAATACGCACAAACTGCACCCTGGCCACACCGTTGTGGCCTATTCGGATAACTCGTCGATTGTGCAAGGCCAGAAAACCAAGCGTTTTTACCCTTCTGCCGACCAGAGCTACCAGTTTGTAGAAGACAATATGCACTACCTGATGAAGGTAGAAACGCATAACCACCCGACCGCGATTTCACCGTTTGCCGGTGCTGCGACAGGTGCAGGCGGCGAGATCCGTGACGAAGGCGCCACCGGTATTGGCTCGAAACCCAAGGCAGGCCTGGCTGGCTTCTCGGTGTCTAACCTGAATCTGCCTGACTTCAACCAACCCTGGGAAACCAACTACGGCAAACCTGGCCGTATCGCCAGCCCGCTGCAAATCATGATAGATGGCCCCTTAGGTGGTGCCGCTTATAACAACGAATTTGGCCGTCCCAACATTGCCGGTTATTTCCGTACCTTTGAGCTGGAAACAAGCACTACCGACGGACAATCAGAAGTACGCGGTTATCACAAGCCCATCATGCTGGCCGGTGGTGTCGGTAACATTTCTGACAGCCATAGCTTTAAAAATAGCATCCCTCCTGGCTCAGCCCTGATTCAACTCGGCGGCCCGGCCATGCTGATTGGCCTGGGCGGCGGCGCAGCCTCCAGCATGGATACCGGTGCCAACACCGAAAACCTGGACTTTGACTCGGTGCAACGTGGCAACCCTGAGTTGCAACGCCGTGCACAAGAGGTGATCGACCGTTGCTGGCAGATGGGCGAAAAAAACCCGATTTTGAGCATTCACGACGTCGGCGCTGGTGGTATTTCTAACGCCTTCCCAGAGCTGGTGAACGACGCCAAAGTCGGTGCAGTGTTCCAGCTGCGTGACGTACACAACGAAGAGCCTGGCATGAGCCCACGCGAATTGTGGAGCAACGAAGCGCAGGAGCGCTACGTACTTGCCGTCACACAAGACCAACTGCCATTATTTGAAGCGATTTGTGAACGCGAGCGCTGTCCTTTCGCGGTGGTGGGTGTGACCACGGAAGAACGCCACTTAACCGTGGAAGATACGCACTTTGCCAACAAGCCCGTCGATATGGAGCTCTCTGTATTGCTGGGTAAACCGCCAAAAATGTTACGCGACGTCAAGTCCGTGCAAAAATCACTGCCTGCCTTTGATACCAGCAACATAGACTTGAACGATGCCGTGGCACGCGTACTGCGTTTACCAGGCGTGGCCGATAAAACGTTCCTGATTACCATCGGTGACCGCAGTGTGACCGGCCTGATCGCGCGCGACCAGATGGTCGGCCCATGGCAAGTGCCGGTCAGCAACGTAGCCGTGACTTGCGCCGGTTTTGAAACCAATATTGGCGAAGCCTTTGCCATCGGCGAAAAAGCCCCGCTGGCGCTGATTGACGCCCCGGCTTCTGGCCGCATGGCGATTGGTGAGGCCATTACCAACATTGCTGCCGCCTCGATTAGCGAGATCGGCAACCTCAAACTGTCTGCCAACTGGATGGCCCCTGCTGGCCATGTTGGTGAAGATGCCGCACTGTACGCCACCGTGAAAACGGTAGGTATGGAATTGTGCCCGGCACTGGGCATCAGCATCCCGGTCGGTAAAGACTCCATGAGTATGAAAACCGTGTGGCAAGACAATGGCGAAAACAAAGCCGTTACCGCCCCCATCTCGCTGGTGATTTCTGCGTTTGCCAATACGCCAGACGTACGCAAAACACTGACGCCACAACTGCGTACCGACTTAGGCGACAGCGAACTGATCCTGATCGACCTCGGTAACGGCCGTAACCGCATGGGTGGTTCGGCCCTGGCGCAAGTCTACAAGCAACTGGGCAATACCGTGCCGGATGTCGATCAACCAGCGCAATTGAAAGCGTTTTTTGCTGCGATCCAGCAACTCAACAGCGATGGCAAACTGCTGGCTTATCATGACCGCTCTGACGGCGGCCTGTATGTCACATTGGCAGAAATGGCGTTTGCTGGTCATTGCGGCCTCAATATTGACTTGTCCAGCCTGGGTAACGATCACATCAGCACCCTCTTTAACGAAGAACTAGGTGCCGTGGTACAAGTGCGTGCAGCGGATGCCGCCGCGATGGCAGCGCAACTGCAACAAGCGCTGGGCGCCTGTGTACACCGTATCGGCCAGGTCAACACGGGTCATGACATTGCCATCAGCCAAGGCAACACACAATACAAAGCTTCGCGGATTGAGTTGCACCGTATGTGGTCTGAAACCACTTACCGCATGCAAAGCCTGCGTGATAACCCGACCTGTGCGCAGCAGGAATATGACCGCATCCTCAATGCTGACGACGCCGGTTTGCATGCCAAGCTGACGTTTGACCTCAACGACAATATCGCTGCGCCGTATATCAACACTAGCAAACGCCCGAATATGGCGATTCTGCGTGAGCAAGGCGTAAACGGCCAGACCGAAATGGCGGCGGCGTTTGACCGCGCAGGTTTTAACAGTGTTGACGTGCATATGAGCGACGTCATTAGCGGCCGTGTGTCCCTGAAAGACTTTGCTGGCCTGGTCGCCTGTGGTGGCTTCTCTTACGGTGACGTGCTGGGTGCGGGTGAAGGCTGGGCCAAGTCCATCTTGTTCAACAGCCGCGCACGCGATGAATTCAGCGCCTTCTTTAACCGTACCGATACCTTTGCACTGGGCGTGTGTAATGGTTGCCAGATGATGAGCAACCTGCACAGCATTATTCCTGGTGCAGAGCACTGGCCGCATTTCGTGCGCAACAAGTCCGAACAATTTGAAGCACGCGTGGCGCTGGTCGAGATTCTATCCTCGCCATCCATCTTTTTTGATGGCATGGCAGGCAGCCGTATGCCGATTGCTGTGGCACATGGCGAAGGTTTTACGGAATTTACTGATGCCAGCGCTGTCACAAGTGTGCTACAACAGCAACTGGCAACTGTGCGCTATGTTGACCATGCTGCGCAAGCGACCGAGGTCTACCCGTTTAACCCGAATGGTTCGCCACAGGGCTTGACCGGTTTCACTACGCAAGACGGCCGTTTCAGCATCATGATGCCGCATCCTGAACGTGTATTCAGGGCTGTACAACACTCCTGGCGTCCTGATGGATGGCAAGAGGACGGCCCGTGGATGCGCATGTTCAGGAATGCACGCAAGTTTGTGGGTTAAGCGAAACCGACTCACGTGGTTTCGCCATTAAAATAAAGTGGTTATTTTTAAAAATGAAAATCAGGTGTTTGGAGAGATTATGAAATCAGTTAAGTTTTTAGTGGCCTTGTTCTCACTGTCATTTGCCTTACAGGCATTTGCCTTGTCAGATGAGGAGTATATGGAGTTTACCGAGGCGCTCACCGGTGGTAACGTGAAAGTGGTCAAAAAGTTTGTTGAAGCTGACCCGACCTTGGTAAAACAGAAATTCTTTGCCTGGGAGCCACTGCAAATGGCGGCATCAAAAGGCAAGCTGGACGTGGTGAAATACCTAGTGTCCAAAGGCGCTGACCTGAACTATGTACACCCGGCCAGCCATAATACGGCTTTCCATATGTCCGCATTTATTGGTGATACCGCTACCATGAAATACTTGGCTTCTGCGGGTGCGGATGTGAACATCAAACTCAAAGGCGATGTATCCCTGGTACGTTATTTCAAAGAAGAAAATGACCAGAAAATGGTCGACCTGCTGACTGCACTTGGCACCAAAAACGATGGCTGTCAGGAAGAAAAATGCTTTTAATCGCTGGCAACTCGCAACGATATTAAACAAAAACGGTCATGAGATTCATGACCGTTTTTGTTTTAAGGCAATTGTTTTGAGGCTGTGTAACCATAGTCACTCACGCCGCGGCATCCATTTAGAATAATGTGATACATCAATATCACTCACAATCAATCCTGGGGGAAGCATGAAGCAGATATACGCGCGTATTCTATGGGCTTGCATTGCAATATGGTCGCTATCGACGCATGCAGAAGACTCGTCGGCCATTCATACCCTGGCGGCCTCCTGCGCTGCCTGCCATGGACCCAATGGCAATAGCCTGGGCGGCACGCCTACGCTGGCAGCCCTAAACCAAGATTATTTTGTACAGCGCATGCAGGGCTTTAAAGATGGCTCGGTGACTTCTACCGTCATGCATCATCACGCCAAAGGGTTAACTACAGAAGAAATAACCGCACTGGCCAGCTATTTCGCACAACAACCCAGACAAACACCGCATGCCTTGCCACATCAATCATTCCTGGGGGCACAATAATGCAGCCGGATTCTATCTTGACCACCCATCCCGTCAGCGCAACACGCAGGCAATTTGTGCGCTCAGTGATTTATGGCGGACTCGCCTTTTATGGCCTGCCCGCCTTTGCGCGTGCCAGCAAACCACCACTGGGCCATGTAGTGATAGTCGGCGCAGGATTTGCAGGCCTCACCGCCGCCAAATACTTACGCGCCTGGAGCATGGGCAACCTCAAAGTCACCATCATTGAGCCTAATCCGCAATTTATTTCCTGCCCGCAAAGCAACCTGGTGCTAGGTGGTAGCCGCACGCTGGATCAGCTGAGTTTTGCTTATGACTTATCACGCAAGCAACATGGGCTGCACTGGATACAAGACAGTGTCACGTCAGTTGACCTTGTGAATAAACAAGTGCAACTCGCGCGTGGCAATCTCAGCTACGACCGCCTGATACTCGCACCTGGTGTTGATTTCAATTACAGCAAGATTCCAGGCATGCCTGCCCCGGTCGCCGATATTCCACATGCATGGAAAGCGGGCAAACAAACGCTGCAACTACGGCAGCAATTGGAGAGCATGCCGGATGGAGGCGTGTTTGTGATGACCATTCCAACCGGCGCTTACCGCTGCCCGCCCGGCCCTTATGAACGGGCCTGCCAGGTCGCGTATTATTTCAAACAGCACAAACCGCGCAGCAAAGTGATTATCCTGGATGCTAATGCCGACATCACCTCCAAAAAAGGTTTGTTTTTGCAAAGCTTCAATGGTGCCTACCAGGGCATCATTGAATACCATAACAATAGCGAAATCCTGCAACTGGATGCTGCCAGCAAAACCATTAAAACCGATTTTGAAACGGTGAAAGCAGACGTGCTGAATGTGATTCCGTCGCAATTGGCCGGCAAAGTCGCGCAAGTGGCGGGCATGAATAATGTCGATGGTCGCTGGTGCGAAGTTGACTTTGTGACGTATGCATCGAGCCTGCAAGCTGATGTACATATCATCGGCGACAGTATTTCGGCAGGCTTGCCGAAATCGGCGCATATGGCCACCTCGCAAGCCAAAGTGTGCGCTGCCGCCATCATAGACCTGCAAACTGGCAATGCCCCTAACCCGCTGCCTGTGTTCGCAAACACTTGCTACAGTTTTGTCGACAACCAGCAAGCCATGCACGTGGCCAATGTCTATCGTTATGACCCAGCCAAGAAATCCATGGTATCAGCCGAAGGTGGTGGCGTTTCGGCCAAAGCCAGCGTGCAGGAAGGCGAATACGCACAAGCCTGGGCAGAAAACATCTGGGCAGACACATTGACATGATGGCAGCACACGCCCAAACCTCTTCCCCCAATAAAGTTTCGCGCTTGCTGTTGATCGCATTGACAGGGTTGTGTACGGCAATTGGTTTGCACTATGCCATGGCACAAACGCCAGAGGTGGATGCTGCTTTATCGACGCTGGAAGTCCCCGCCGGGCTCAAGATAGAGCGATTTAGTGATGTCAGCACCTTGGGCGCACCACGCATGCTGGCGCTGGACACACAGGGACGGCTATTGGTCAGCTTGTCTGATACTGGCCGTATCGTGCGTTTAAACGCACAAGGGGAAGCAGAAGTCATTGCCCAAGGCCTCAATGCGCCACACGGCATCACCTTGCTAGGAGAGGACTTGCTGGTGGCTGAACAGACCGGCGTGGTCAAACTGCCGAAACAAGGCGATGGCTGGGGCGCCCCGCAACCGTTTATCCGCAACTTGCCTAGCGGTGGCCATAGCCTGAAAACACTCCAAATCTCGCCGGACGGCTATCTGTTTATCAATGTCGGCTCCAGTTGCAATGTCTGTGTCGAAGATAATCCGATGCGCGCAACAATACTAAGATATACGGCAGATGGCCGTCCTGCTGGCGCGCTGCTGACGGTCGGTCGTCATGCACAAAGTGCAATCTGGGCCCGTGGCCTGCGTAATAGCCAAGGTTTTGCCTGGCAACCACAAAGCGGAGAGATGTTTGCCACCAACAATGGCGCCGATAATCGCAGTGGACAGAAAAATGGCCATATCGATGACGACTTGCCACCAGAACACCTTAACAAGATTGAAGCAGGCCAGCACTATGGCTGGCCGTATTGCTGGAGCGACCCCGCGCAGCCCGGGCAACTGATGCAAGACCCCAACTTTGTTGGCGAAACAGGTGCTTGCCAACAGGCGCAAGCGCCCGTACTAACACTCCCCGCACACAGTACGCCCATAGGCATCACTTTTTTGCATCAAAGCCGGCTAGCAGGCGACATCCAACAGGATGCGATTGTGGCCTTGCATGGTTCCTGGAACCGCAAACAACCCAGCGGCTACGCCTTGCTGCGTGTACAATTCAGGAACCAACAGCCCGTGGCAAGCGTCCCATTCATTAGTGGCTGGCTGCAAGGCAAACGAGCCTGGGGACGACCAGTAGACGTGATCGTCGGTGCCGATGGCTGGCTATATGTGTCAGATGACCTGACCGGCTGGATTTACCGTATTCGCAACCTGTAGCCACCGCTGCAAGGATATTTTCAGGAGCAATATATGAAACGCATTTTGTTGTCTATCAGTAGCGCACTCTGCCTGGGCTGGATCAGCCTTAGCCAGGCGGGTACGCAACCGGCTTTGGTCATTCAGGTGCCAGAGTCTTTTTACCAGCATCCGGTACGCCTGTTGAATCCCTACCTCAACTATTGGCATAACCGTGCCGAAGCAGCTGAAGCTGTCGGCTTGAGCAGCTTTCAGGCGCAAAACTTTACCACCTCCAGTTGTGAGGCCGAAGCCAAAGGCCAGGCGCTGGTGGTGATTGAACCCAATATGTTCTATAACCCGCAAACGGGTGTTTTTTACAGCGAAATCACTGCCAAGGTGTATAACCAGCCTGCCGCAGACAGCGCTCTGGGAAAACCGCTGCTGACAGTCAAGGGCGAAGGCCAATCACGTGGCTGGCTGACTTACAATGTGGAGCACTCGACACATAAGTCTTACCAGCAAGCGTTTGACCAGGTGATTCAGCAATTGCAGCAAAATCCTGCTTTCCAGCAATCCCTGGCACAAGCGCCGGTACAAACCTACGAGGCTTTGTGCAATAGTATTAATACCTTATCCCAACCTAAAGCCTTTTTCTAGGAGTGTTTATGTTGTTTTTCCAGCCTCGCCGTGTCTTGACCTCTAGCGCCATCTCAAGCTTAGTCGCTGCCTGCTTACTGACGATCACCAGCCAAAGTCACGCGCACGGCTTAGCGCCTGTGAATGGATTACTGACGCCGGAATCTGTTGTGCAAGCCGCCGACGGCAAAATCTACGTGTCTGAAATCAATGGCTTTGGCCAGGATGGTGATGGACAGATTCGCGTCATCGACCATGGCAAAACCTCGGTCTTGGTACAAGGCCTGGATGACCCTAAAGGGCTGGTGCTGATCGGCAATGATTTATATATTGCTGACAAAACGCGCGTGTTGCGTGTCGCACTGAACCAGCCAACCGCCAGCGCTGAGGTGTTTCTGGCAGCGACTGACTTTCCTAAAGTGCCGCAATTTCTCAACGACTTGAGCGCAGATGCCAATGGCAACCTGTATATCAGTGACAGTGGTGATATTCTGGGCAGCGGCAAAGGCGGCATTATTTATAAAGTCACGCCTCAACGTCAGCTGAGTTTGCTGCTAGACGGCACGATCGATGCACGTATTTTAGCCCCAAATGGTTTGCTGGCCGATGCCAAAGGTGAGCATCTGCTACTGGTGGACTTCACTTCCGGCGTGCTTTACAACTACAACCTGTTGAGCAAAAAACTGGATGAAGTGGCCAGCGGCCTGGGTGGCGGCGATGGCATTGTCAAACAGGCAAATGGCACGATTTATGTCAGTGACTGGAAGTCAGGCAAAGTATTCCGCATTGACCAGCAACATAAAGTCACCCTGATCAAAGAAGGCTATCAATCTGCCGCAGATATTGCGCTGACTCAAGATGACCACCATTTGCTGGTGCCGGACATGAAGGCAGGCAAGCTGGATATCATAGATTTACGTTAGACGTTGACTTGGTGGGCTTGCACCAGGACCTGGCGCAAGCCCAAATCCACATATTCCAAATCACACATAAAAAAAACCACGCTTGCGCGTGGTTAAAGTGAGAGGATACACACGAAACCGCTGATTGCTTCAACGCACTGCAGGGAATTCAGTACGCTTAGGCAACTTCGCAGTTACTTGGTTTGCGCAGTTTTTTTGTCAACCTCCTTTTGGGAGTTGACCGCTGGCTGCGCAACAGCGTGTCTGGCTACTTTCAAATGTTTCTGCATTTCAACCTGATCATGTGGCGAGGGGTTGGTCCCGGCCAGGGCATAGGCTGAAAGAATGAATCCCGACATGACTAACAGGGTCTTGATCATGATCGCTCCTTAATCGCTGCTGCTCATTTAATATTCTGTGTTTAATGGCATCGTGGCTCGTATTGCGTTGTCCACCCTTGCACAATACGCTGCTCTCCTTACAGCTAACTTACGTCTGGCTTGCAGCAAACTTACAAACGAAAAACCCGCCAGCATTGAGGTACACTGGGCATATTCAGACCAGCGGATATCAGCGATGCGTTTATTAATTGTGGAAGATGATTTAGTGATTGCTAATGGACTGGTGCGTGCCCTCAGCCAGTCACAATACGCGGTTGATCACGTCACCGATGGCAAACAAGCCTTACGCGCCATTCAGGATGACGTATACGACATGGTGATTCTGGACCTTGGATTACCCACGATGGATGGCATGCAGTTGTTATCGCACCTGCGCCAGCAGGCTAACGCGATTGCGGTGCTGATTTTGACCGCACGTGAGGATGTAGCCACGCGTGTGCAGGCGCTGGATCTGGGCGCTGATGACTTCCTGACCAAACCATTTCACCTCGAAGAACTTGAAGCCCGCGTACGTGCACTGATACGCCGTAGTAAACTGGGCAACAACCTGCCATTACAGTGTGGCAACCTAAAACTCGATGTCGCTAATAAACTGGCCAGTATTAATGACCAACTGATTACCCTATCGGCACGCGAACTCAACCTGCTGGAAACATTGATGATGCGTATGGGTAAAATCATTGCCAAAGAGCAAATCATGGAGTCTTTGTGCAATTGGGACGAAACCCTGGGTGACAATGCCATTGAGGTGTATATTCACCGCCTGCGCAAGAAAATTGAACCCAGCGGCGCCCACATCCGCACTGTGCGTGGTTTGGGCTATATGCTGGAAGCCGAACACTTAAGCCTTTAATGACACACTGAATACATGGGACCACGTTCACTCAAAAACCAGCTGCGTTTGTGGCTACTGTTGCCCATGCTGCTGGTACTCGGGGTGTCTGCCGCCCTCTCTTACTCACGCGCCTTGCACTATGCGACACAAGCTTATGACCAGTCGTTATTGCGTACCGTGCTTGCCTTGGCTGATGAAGTCATTATCGACGCCAACAACGAAGTCAAAATTGAAATTCCCGAAGTCGCCAGCCACTTGCTCAGTTACAACGAAGGTGACCGCATTTATATCCGCATTATCGGGCCGCGCGGCAAACTGGTGTTCGGTGAAGCCAACCTGCCACTCCCCACCAAACCGCCAGCGGGCAACCAACAGATTTATTACAACAGCCTCTACAAAGGTGAAGCCATTCGCGCCGTGACCTTTGGCCTGCCCGAAAGCAAAGCGATCAATGCGCGCAATATCCTGATCACTATGGCAGAAACTACTGGCAAACGCGATGCCATGGTGGCAGAAATGGTAGAGGAAATGCTGCTACCGCAAGTGCTGATGATGCTGTTGGCTGCGATTGTGATTGAACTGGGCATCCACTTTGCGCTAAAACCCATGCAAGACCTCAGGGAATCTTTACATCAGCGCTCCCACCGCGACCTCAGTCCGCTAGACACCAGTTACTCGCCATTGGAGCTGCACCCCCTGTTGCATGCCATGAATGCCCTGCTGTCGCGGGTAAAAGCGGGTTTGCAGCAACAACAGCAATTTATTGCCGATGCCTCGCATCAATTACGTACGCCGATTGCAGGCTTGCAAACACAAGCGGAACTAGCACTCAGAAGCCACCCACCAGAAGCCGTGCAGGAACCATTGAACTACATGCTACGCAGCACAACACGTTTATCACACCTGATTCAACGCTTGTTGAGCATGGCCAGAACCGATGCCGCCAGTAGCCAGCTGATCGTTCAGCCAGTGTCGCTGACCAGTATTATTTATGAAGAGTGCGCGCGCTGGATAGGCCCGGCTTCAGATAAACAACTGGAACTGGAAGTGCTGATTGAAACGCAGCAGGACAAGGTGTTGGGGGATGCCTTGATGCTATCGGAAATGCTCAATAATTTGCTCGAGAACGCCATCCAGTACACGCCAGAACAAGGCCTGCTTGCGATCCGCTTATGGCAAAGTGAGCAGTCTCTGATGTTACAAGTGTCTGATAGCGGCGTCGGCATCCCTGCCGACCAGACAGCGCTGATCTTTGAGCGTTTTCACCGCCTAGACCCCAATCAGGGCAACGGTTGCGGCCTTGGATTGGCCATCGTCGCCGAAATTGCAGAACACCACAATGCCAGCATCACCGTCTCGGCCGGGCTGCCTCACCCAATCACGCATCACATCGGCAGCCAATTCACGGTAAAATTCCAACGCTATGACATCCTGCCTGAGAACCCTCGCCCTGCAAGCACTGACCCTCAGTGATCCGCAACAAAAATGCCAGCAAGTCAGTTTGCTTTGGCAAACTAATCTCGACTACAACGCCCATCTCACGCTGACCGCGCCAGTACAATCCATTCCAGGCCGGCCGGAAAAGCCTCATCTGGTGCCGCCCAAGCAAGTACAGCGTCGCGCCATGAATACGGCTGAAGGCCGTGCGGCGCTGATACATGCATTAGCGCATATTGAATTCAATGCCATTAACCTGGCGCTGGATGCCGTGTGGCGCTTTGCCAACATGCCGGAAGACTATTACCGTGACTGGCTGCAAGTCGCCAAAGAAGAGGCTTACCACTTCTCGCTGCTACGCGCGCATCTGCAAACACTGGGCTTTGACTATGGTGACTTTGATGGTCACAACAGCCTGTGGGAGATGGTCGAAAAAACGCAATCCGATGTACTGGCGCGCATGGCGCTGGTGCCGCGTACCATGGAAGCGCGCGGCCTGGATGCCACGCCCCCGCTCAAACAGAAACTGTCGCAAGCAGGTGACCATGCCGCCGCCGCGATTCTGGATATTATCCTGCGTGACGAAATCGGCCATGTGGCCATTGGCAACCGCTGGTTTCAATATTTATGTGACCAACGCGGATTAGATATCGTCGCGACGTTTGAAACCTTGCGCCAACAATATCAAGCGCCCAAGCTGCGGCCACCGTTTAACATGGAAGCGCGTAAGCAGGCGGGGTTTAGCGAGATTGAACTGGCATACTTAAATGCAGAGACCCACTAAATGTTTTTTATGAAGGCTTGCGTGGCGGTAGATGACGGAAAGTAATGCGCCCTTTACCCATATCATAGGGTGACATTTCAATAGTGATTTTGTCGCCAGCCAGAATACGTATTTTATGTTTGCGCATTTTGCCGCCAGTGTAAGCAATCAGCTGATGGCCGTTATCCAGCGTCACGCGATAGCGCGCATCTGGCAATATTTCCGTCACTGCGCCCTGCATTTCAATCAACTCTTCTTTAGCCATGAGGTATCCTTAAAATAAAAAACAAAAAAGCCCGTACAAACGGGCTTTATCCGGGGGTGAATTCACCCAAACGCACGTGCTTAAGCAATCACTTGAATGGCTGACGCTTGTTTACCCTTAGGGCCTGTTGTTTCTTCATAAGAAACACGCTGATTTTCTGCCAGGCTTTTAAAACCAGCAGATTGAATCGCTGAGAAATGCGCAAATAAGTCATCGCCACCTTGGTCTGGCGTAATAAAACCAAACCCTTTTGCATCGTTAAACCACTTCACAATACCTGTTGCCATAATAATTCCTTAAAAAATGAATGGGTTTCCCCTATTAAAGGCGAGGGTCAAGTAGCGGGATTAACGATAGAACCGAAAGATAACACCAGAGAAAACAACAATGCTTGAACTTCGCGTGGGCACACTATGCACGTTAATCGCCACAATAGCAAACGATTTTTTAAGAAAAGTATAAATAAATCAATTATTTATTTAAAAAACCATCCTAACANNACTGCCTCTCATTGATCGACTGAGCGCCGCAACTAAATGGTCAACAGATTGGCGACGCCATCCAGGCCCACCACATTCATTGCATACATGGCTTGCTGCTGCACCACCGGTTTGGCGTGATAAGCCACACCGACCGCAGCCACGGCCATCATAGTCAGGTCATTGGCACCATCACCAATGGCGATGGTTTGCGTGGCATCCAGACCGAGTGCTTCGCGCAGATTCAATAACTCATCGGCCTTGCGCTGGGCATCTACAATGTCGCCCAGCACCTGGCCGGTCAATTTGCCATCGACAATTTCCAGCGTATTGGAGACGGCATAATCCAGCCCTAGCGTATCTTTGACATAATTGGCGAAAAAGGTAAAGCCGCCAGACACCACCATGGTTTTAATGCCATGTTGCTTGCAGGTATTAATCCAGTCTTGCGCGCCTGGATTAAAGGTTAAGCGCTCCTCAATCACACGTTGTAGCGCTGTCTCTGGCAAGCCTTTGAGCAAGGCCACACGCTTGCGCAAACTGGCAGCAAAATCCAGCTCACCGCGCATGGCAGCCTCGGTGATCTCGGCCACTTGCGGCTTGAGGTTCATCATGTCGGCAATTTCATCAATACACTCAATGGCAATCAGGGTCGAGTCCATGTCCATGACGCACAGACCTATGTTTGGCAGGCGGTGGGCATCCTGCACAATGGCGCAATCAATCTGCTGGCTGGCACAAAATGCCTTCACATCAAGGTATGCCCCCTCTGCGACCGGTAGGTAATAAGCATGTTGCGCCACTTGCATAAACTGCGTATGCCCACCCACCAAGCCATGAATATGAGACAAATGCGCCATACTGATGGCAGGACCTTGAACCACTAAACGCATGATAAAAATCACTAATTAAACAAAAGCGCGATTATACCAGTTGCCTACATAAACGCTGAGAACAGGCTGTTTTTAAGGAGTATTTCTGTTTTTGGAATGCCACAAGCGATGGTATGCTTGCAAGCAAATTAAAAAACCCCGGGAAACGTATGAAACAAGACTCACAAACATTGCCATGGCTGAACCTGCCCAACCTGCCATTGCCACTTAAAGCGCTGTTTATCGGTTACCTGCTAGTGATTGGCGTTGGCTTGTGCATGGCTGGTTTGCAAATCATGCTCACACACGGTATGGCTGATGGCAAATTCGGCTTATCCGTCAACGATATTGTCTACAGCTATTATGGCGACCGCAGCGGTACCAAACTGGCCAGCAAGTTAAATGGCTCCATGTCTGACAAAGCACCGCTGGAAGTGCGCCAGGACATCATCAAATGGGCACAGCAAGGTGCACCGGAAGACCAGTGGGAGTCACATTACAAGCAAATCTTTGCCCAGCACTGTATTGTCTGCCACAGCAACATTCCCGGCATTCCCAACTTCACCAAGTATGAAGAAGTGAAATCACGTGCTGAAGTGAATGAAGGCGCCACGATTAGCGGCCTGACCCGTGTCTCACATATCCACCTGTTTGGCATCAGTTTTATTTTCTTTTTTATCGGCCTGATTTTCAGCTTTGCGGTTAACGTGCCCAAAACTGCCAAAATCGTCGCCATCGCCTTCCCGTTTGCGTTCCTGATTGTGGACGTCATGTCCTGGTGGCTGACCAAGCTGTCACCGCATTTTGCCTGGCTGACCATTATCGGTGGTGTTGGCTATAGCCTGGCTTCCAGCTATATGTGGGTAGTCAGCATGTATCAGATGCTGGTGCTGTCACGTAATGGAAAAGTGTATGGCAATGCCTGGGCGCAGGATTTGAACCAGTAACAATCTGGACTAGTGGCGCGATTGAATCGCGTGCCAGCCCACCGCAACAAAAAAGCCGTTTAACGCTGAGCGTTAAACGGCTTTTTTACATACAAGGAGATAAATCAATCAGATCAGTTTGCGACGGCTCACTACAGCCCCCATGACACCCAGGCCTAATATGATCATGCTGTAAGTGTTAGCTTCAGGCACAGGTGTGGTCACCGTATTGATCGTAGAGGTCAAAGCATAGCTACCGCCACCAGTCACGTTAAAACGCAAGCTGTAATCACCAGCTGCCAGGTTGGTGAAATTAAAACTGTAAACATCACCGGCAGACGCAGTGAAATCAGCAAGTGGTTTCAGCAGCGTTCCTGTGCCAGGCGTGTTTAAATACAAGCCAAATACTGCACCAGCATTATTGCTTTCCTGTAATTTTTTACTGAGATCCAAGCTACCAAAAAAATCAAAAATAGTACTTTGGCTAGGAAGATTAATAATGGTCGTTTTATCGAGCGAGGCGCCGTTCACATCGACACCAGAAACATTCAATACCAGCGCATTCGCGTTCATTGACATAGCCATTGCCGAAACTAATAGTAGTTTTTTCAACATAATCGCTCTCCAATAATTTTTTATGTATAAAATATTACTACGATAACTATATTGAAAGCGATGACGAATGCCAATAGTCAATATGGGCTAACGCTTTAACGCAGGCATTTTTTGCAAAGTCTTACATACCTGACACCAGCAACGATAAACGTATAAAATCGCATACTCGCATCACGGTTTTTTTGCCTGTGGTCTAGCCTTGAGCGCCCATTTGCGCGAAAATAGGCGCTTAATCATAAAAAGCGCTCACGCTCATGAATCTGCACGAATACCAGGCCAAACAATTACTGCAAAAGTATGGTTTGGCAACCCCGGCCGGTCTGGTCGTCCAATCCGAAGAAGCTGCTGCCGCTGCCACCAAAGAATTAGGGGGGGAAGCCTGGGTCGTCAAGGCACAAGTGCATGCGGGTGGGCGTGGCAAGGCAGGTGGCGTCAAGGTCGTGAAATCCGCACTTGAAGCACAAACAGTTGCCGGTAGCTTGCTCGGCAAGCATCTGGTGACCTACCAGAATGCCCCTGATGGCCAGCCGGTGCATCAGGTGCTGGTTGAACAGACCTTGCCAATTGCACGCGAGCTGTACTTGTCCATGCTGGTTGACCGCACGCTGGAACGCGTGGTCATGGTCGCCTCCAGTGCAGGCGGTATGGATATCGAAGAAATTGCTGCCACGCAGCCGGAAAAAATCCTGCAGGAAGTCTGCGACCCACTCAATGGCCTGGTGGATTACCAGGCGCGCAACCTGGCATTTAGCCTGGGTTTAAGTGGTGACCAGATTGGCGCGTTTACCAAACTGGCCAAAGGCTTGTACAAACTGTTTAAAGACAATGACCTGGCACTGCTGGAAATCAATCCACTGATTGTCACCGCAGATGGCAAGTTGGTCGCGCTCGACTGCAAAATGACCGTCGATGACAACGCACTGTATCGCCAAAAACCTTTTGCCGAAATCCGCGACTGGTCGCAGGACGACACCAAAGAGGCCGAAGCCCACCACAGTGGGCTCAACTATATTGCCCTGAATGGCAATATTGGCTGTATGGTCAACGGTGCTGGCCTGGCCATGGCGACCATGGACCTGATCAAGCTGCACGGCGGCATGCCTGCCAACTTTCTGGATGTGGGCGGTGGCGCCACGGCAGAGACTGTGACTAAAGCCTTTAAAATTATTCTGGCAGATAGCAATGTTAAGGCCATTCTGGTCAACATTTTCGGTGGCATCATGCGTTGCGACATTATCGCGACCGGCATCATCACAGCCGTGCGCGAAGTCGGCATGACGATTCCTGTCGTGGTTCGCCTCGAAGGTACCAATGTTGAACTGGGCAAGCAAATGCTGCGCGACAGTGGCTTGAATATTATTTCTGCGGAGGGCCTGACGGATGCGGCCCAGCACGCGGTCAAAGCAGTAAGTAAAGGTGTGTAGTCATGGCGATTTTAGTTGATAAAAATACCAAAGTATTGTGCCAGGGCTTCACCGGTAAACAAGGCACCTTTCACTCTGAACAGGCATTGGCCTATGGCACCAAAATGGTGGGTGGTGTGACGCCAGGCAAAGGCGGCCAACAACATCTGGACCTACCTGTATTCAACACCATGCGCGAAGCGGTGAAAGCAACCCAGGCCAATGCCAGCGTCATTTATGTGCCGCCACCATTTGCGGCTGACTCGATTCTGGAAGCGGCAGATGCTGGCATTGAGCTCATTGTGTGCATCACAGAAGGCATCCCGGTACTGGACATGCTGAATGTGAAAGCCGCTTTGCGTGCCAACGGCACCAGGCTGATTGGCCCTAACTGCCCGGGCATCATCACGCCTGGCGAATGTAAAATCGGCATTATGCCGGGCAGCATTCATCAACGCGGTAAAGTCGGCGTGGTATCCCGCTCTGGCACCCTGACCTATGAAGCCGTGCATCAAACGACGGCGCTGGGTTTGGGTCAAACCACCTGTGTCGGCATTGGTGGCGACCCGATCAAAGGCCTGAACTTTCTTGAGTGCCTGGAACTCTTTCAGCAAGACCCTGAAACTGAAGCCATTATTATGGTCGGCGAAATTGGTGGTAGCGATGAAGAGGCTGCGGCTGACTTTATCAAGCATCACGTCACCAAACCAGTGGCCGCTTATATCGCAGGCCTGACTGCACCAAAAGGCAAGCGTATGGGCCATGCCGGTGCCATTATTTCGGGCGGCTCAGGTAAAGCAGAAGAT